>NZ_MBST01000031.1:0-54401 GCF_001695865.1 Ensifer sp. LC384 | reverse complement strand
GCGCCGAGGCCGAGTGCGTCCTGAACCGTGCCGAGGGCCTTGTTGTCCGAACGCATGGTCGTTGCGATCGACCAGTAGGCGGCGTTGTCGGAAGCGTTACCAACGCGGTAGCCGGACGAAATACGGTCCTGCGTCGTTTCCATCGAGGAATTGATCGAGCGCAGCGTGGAGAGTGCGGCCATTGCCGAGTTGTTGGTCATAATAGAAGTCATGAGACTGTCCCTCAAATTTACAAGGTTACACGGTTGGGGACATACCGGACTGAATACGTCTACCGGCAATGACGGACCGGCTTCATGCCACTCGGCTCCGCTCACTCAAGTGAAGGAAACCAAACCCGTCATGTGAGGGTGAATATCACCCCCAATGCTTGCGATTTCATTAAGGTAGCAAGATATTTCCCAAGCAAAATCCGATGGTTAACAGGACGTTACTTTAACTTCTCCCCGTCTCGCGCGAATGACTTTAGCCACGCCGCATTTCTTGGGAAACAATACGCAAATCGCTCAACAATCCCGCCTGGGGCAAGGTTTCTGCTTCAAAACGGTATCTTGGTACATTGACGTTGCACAGGCTCGCGCGGTGACAACGGTTGCGCTTATTCCATGGAGCTTCCCTTGAACGCCCACACCATCTTCTCTTCCGCTTCGCGGCAGTATCAAAAAGGCCAGTACACCGAGGCGCTCAGCTCTCTCAATCAGCTGCTCGATCTCACCCGCGATGCCAAGACCTATGCGCTTTTGGCAAAGGTGCTTTTGAAGCTCGGCTTTCGGAGCGATGCCGCGCAAGCCTATCAGCTGGCCGGCGAAGAAGGCGGATTGCGTTCCGAGCATTTCCTGGCCGAGGCGATGAAGCTGCATTTCGCTTGCGGCAATGACGACCAGGCCCTCAGTCTCGGCCGACCCTTGCTTGAGCAGGCAAAGTCCGATCCCGAGCTGGCTTACATCATCGTGACGTTGTTCCTGAAGCGCAGCCAGCCGGAGATTCTCGGCCCCTTCAAATCGACGCTCTCAATGAGCCCCCAGCATGAGCATCAGGTGCTTGCCGCGAAGCTGCTGACGTCTGACGTCGGCAACAGCGAAGACCGTGAAATCGTCACCAACCTGTTCCGGAGGACCCCGTCCAATCTGGTGCTGCTTTCGGCCTATCTCGTCTTCATGCAGGAAGTAAACAACTTCGGCGAAATCGACAATTATGCGCAGGCACTGGAGCGCGTCGTACAGTCGGTCAACCGCAAGTTCTTTCGCGCCGAAACGCCGTTCTACAACCTGCACTGGTGCCGCGACGAAAAACTTAACCGACTTGCAGGAGCGCTGGATCGGCCGTTCGCACCTGATTTGCCCCAGGAACGCCGCAACATGCCGCACTCCTGGGGCAAGAAGATACGTGTGGGCTACCTTTCGAACGACTTCTGGGCGCCACACGCCACAATGAAGCTGTTGAAGGCCGTCCTCACCTCGCATGACCGCGAAAAATTCGACGTCACGCTCTTCTGCTACACGCCGGAGAAGTACCTGCCGCTGGCAGGCGAAGAACGCCAGACTTGGGGCAAGATCGTACGTGTCGAACACCTCTGCGACGAGCAGGCAGCGCAAGCGATCCGCGACGAACAGATCGACATTCTCGTCGATCTCAAGGGTCACACGATGAACAGCCGTGTCACCATCGTCAACCACAAGACCGCCCCTGTGCAGGTCGCGTGGCTCGGCTTCCCCGGCACCACCGTAAACGTCGATCTCGATTACATCATCGGCGACCGCTACGTTCTTCCAGATGGCAGCGAGGAGTACTACTACGAGCGGTTCTGCCGGTTGCCCGAGACCTACCAGCCGAACGATCCGGCCGGCCGGCCACGCCCTCCTACGATGTCACGCGAGCAAGCGGGTCTGCCGGAAGACGCTTTCGTCTACGCGTCATTCAATGCCAACCGCAAGATCACCGTCGAAACCATGAAGGCCTGGGCCGAGATCCTGCGCAGGACGCCCGACAGCGTTCTCTGGCTGATGCGCCTCAAGCCGGAAGCCCAGGCGCATATCCTGCGCCGTTTCCAGAGCTACGGCATCGCCACCAAACGCATCATCTTCAGCGAGAAGATCGAGTACGAACAACACCTGGCGCGTATCCCAGCCGCCGACCTCGGCCTCGACACTTTCCCCTGTAACGGACACACCACGACGTCCGAGCAGTTGTGGATGGGTTTGCCGGTACTCACACCCAAGGGCACCCACTTTGCCTCGCGCGTCAGCGAAAGTCTGCTGCGCGCGATCGGCGTGCCGGAACTCGTTACCACCGATATCAACGACTATATCGAGCAAGCGGTCGCTCTCTACGCAAACCGCGACAAGATCGCCGAATACAAGCAGAGGCTCGACGACAACCGGCTGCAGATGCCGCTCTTCGACGCAGAGCGCTTCTGCCGCCACCTCGAGCAGGCTTATGAGATGATGGCCGACCGCGCCAAGAACGGACTGGAGCCCGCGCTCATCGACGTTCCGGCCCTGCCGGCACGCACGACGCCCTTTGCACAATAAACGCAGGCGGAATCAACCGTCGGCACCCAGGCTTCGCCTGAAACCCCGCCAACCCGGCGGGGTTTTTTCGTTCGTCATCACGGCGCGGTTGGCGCCCCCAACGTGCCACATAATTCCTTGAAGTGAGGTCGACGTGGGGACGTCTGCGCTGGCGGCAACCCCACGCAGACGTCGGCGCGGGGCAGCAAACCAATGATTAACAACGAAGAGAAGCGGCGAGGTGGCGGATCAGCTAAAAGAGCGCACCAGGCTGCCGACGAGCAGGTTCCAGCCGTCGATCAACACGAAGAAGAGGATCTTGAAGGGCAGAGAGATTGCCGTTGGCGGCAGCATCATCATGCCCATCGCCATGGTGATGGTGGCGACGATCAGGTCGATCACCAGGAACGGCAGCATGATGAGGAAGCCGATCTCGAAGCCGCGGCGGATTTCGGAGATCATGAAGGCGGGAACGACGGCGCGCAGATCGACCTTGTCGTCGACGACGACGGTCTGCCCCTTTTCCTTGGCGATGTCGATGAAGAGCTGCAGGTCCTTGTCGCGTGTGTTGGCAAGCATGAATTCACGGAACGGCTCGGAGATGCGCGGCAGCGCTTCTGTTTCCGTAATCTGGTTCTTCATCAGCGGATCGATGCCATCGCGCCAGGCGCGATCAAAAGTCGGCGCCATGACGTAGAAGGTCATGAACAGCGCCAGCGAAACCATGATCATGTTCGACGGTGTCGTTGCCAGGCCCATGCCGGTGCGCAGGATGGCAAAGGCGATCACGAAGCGCGGAAAGCTGGTGACCATGATGAGGATGCCGGGCGCGACCGAAAGAACGGTCAAAAGGCCGAACGTGCGGATGATCCAGGACGCGGCCGAGCCGTCGATGGGCGTGTTCAAGATGTCAGAGGGAAAACTCTGGGCGCCGGCGATTCCGGACATCGCCATCATGGCGACTATGAAGGCGATGAGCCGGATCATTTAGCGAATCATTGAATGACGAAGGTTCTGAACATGACATTGGTTACGCGCCCATCTGAGCGCAGGTCAACCCGTTCCTGGATGTCATCCCGGAGATATTGGAAGCCGCGCGGGCCCTGAATCTGCTGCAGCGACACGGTTTTCAGATAGGCGGCGATATCCTGGTGGATCTGCTCGGCCATGGCCGGGTCGGGAACGCCGTCGAACTGCAAGGCCACCTCGATCCGGATCCAGTTTTCCGAGGGATAGGCAAGGTTCGTGGTGATCGGCTCGAGCTGGACGACGCCGTTGGCCTCGGTGGCGATCTTCGGCACGCCCTCCTCGCCTGTCGCGTTCGGAGCGATGTCCTTGGTCGCTTCCACCTGTTCCTTGGGCGGCGGTGGCGCCAGCGCACCGCCGACGAGCCAGCCGCCGCCGCCGGCGACGAGCGTCAGGACGGCGACGATGGCGATCGTCATCACCTTCGAAGGTGATTTCGCGGGCGCGGCGGTTTCGAGTTCTTCCATCTTGCCATTCCCTGCCGATCAGATCGGCGAAATCAGGTCCATGATCTGCTGGCCGTAAGGCGGCTGCTGCACTTCGGTCAGGCGGCCACGGCCACCATAGGAAATGCGCGCCTCGGCAATGCGGTCGTAGGAGATCACGTTGTTGGCATCGACGTCCTGCGTGCGCACGATACCGGCGACATTGAGGATGCGAAGCTCGTGGTTGACGCGCACTTCCTGCGAACCGCTGATCAGGAGGTTGCCATTCTCGAGCACGCCGGTGACGACTGCCGCCACAAGCAGCTGCAGCTTTTCAGACCGCTCGGTCGAGCCGTCGCCCTCGGTCTTGGTGTTCGAGCCGTATTCCAGGTCACCCGACCAACCGAAGTCGCTGGCTTCCGACTGGCCGCTTGCGCCGATATTGAAACCGCTGGTGTTCTTGCGGCTGCGGTCGGTCTTGTTGTCGAACGACGCCTTGTCGTTGATGGCGATCTCGACGGTCAGAATGTCGCCGACATTGAGCGCGCGGGCATCCTTGAACAGCGCCGACTGTTGATCGTTCCAGAGCGAGAAGCCGTTGGCAACGTGGCGCGGCTCCTTCGGATACATCGCAAGCTGTGGCGTCTGGGTATATTGCAGACCGCTGCCGATCGGGCTCATGGCCGGCGCGCGGCCGATCTCGTTGAAGGCCTGGTTCTGACATCCCGCGAGGAGGCCTGCGGCCAATACGGCCGTTAGACGCATTTTCATGATGGTTCCTTCGAGGTGTTCGGATCGATGGCACTCGAGATGATGTTGGTGAGGATGGCCGCCTTTTCGTCGCTCATTTCGCTGAGGATCAACGACGACTGGCGCGGCGGCAGGCGCATGACGATCGCGGCCGCAATCTCCGGATTGACCATTTCAAGCTTGCCCGCGGCAGCATCCGGCTTCATCGTCTTGTAGATCCCAACAAGGCCGATCTCGGCCTGCTTGAGGAACTCGTTGCGGCGCTTCAGCCAGTCTTCGTATTCCTCGCGCCGCTTTTCGAGCGTCGCGATCCGGTCGTCGACATTCGCCTGAAGCGCTTCCAGTTCCTTGCGCTGCAGAACGTAGCGCTGGTCGCGGGCGGCATCGGCGATATTGGTGCAGAACTGCTGGATTTCGTTGACGGTGGCGTTGCTGGCAGGCGGCGCGGTGACGTCCTGGGCAAACGCGCCGGGCATTGCTAGCATCGAAGCGACGGCAGCCAAGGCGAGCAGGACATTGCTGGATCTTCCGAGAAGACGATCGATGTTCATCATTGCAGGACAAGCTCCGCCTGAAGGGCCCCAGCCGTTTTGATGCTTTGCAGGATGGCGATGATGCCGTCGGGCTTGACGCCGATATTGTTGAGACCGGCGACCAGGGATCGGAGGCTCGAGCCGTTGAGAATGGCGACCGTGCCACCATCGGACTGTGCCTGGATGGTGGTGTTCGGCTCCAGCGCCGTCTGGCCACGCGAGAACGGCAGCGGCTGAACAACGGTCGGCGTTTCACTGACCTCCACGGTCAAGGTGCCGTAGCTGACGGCCACCTCGTTGACGCGCACGTCCTGACCGATGACGATCGTGCCGGTTCGCTCGTTGATGACGACCCTCGCCGGGACGTCGGTTTCGATGACGATGTTTTCGATGTCCGCCATCAGCCGCGCGAGGTCCGCCATCTTCGGCTTTTCGACGAGAACGGCCTGCGAGTCCCGGGCTTCGGCGATGCGGCCGCCATATTGACCGGCGGCATATTTGTTGATCGCCGCCGCCATGCCGACCGCGGTGGAGAAGTCGGGGTTACGCAGCTGCAGCACAAGATTGAAGCCGTCCTTGAACCTCGACGGCAGTTCACGCTCGATGATGGCGCCGTTCGGCACGCGACCGGAAGTCGTGACGCCCTGATTGAGTGTTGCCGCGTCCCCTTGCGCATTGAAGCCGGTGACGACGACCGAGCCCTGGGCGACGGCATAAATCTGGCCGTCCGCGCCCGAGAGCGAGGTCATCACCAGGGTGCCGCCGCGCAGCGACGTGGAATCGCCAAGCGACCCGACCGTCACGTCGACGCGGCTGCCGGGACTGGCGAAGGGCGGCAGGTTTGCCGTGACGAGAACGGCCGCGACGTTGCGCGTGCGCGATTCACCGCCCTGGGTCGAAATGCCGAGGTTTTGCAGCATGGCGCGCATCGATTGATCGGTAAACGGCGACGAGCGCAGGCTGTCGCCCGTTCCCTGAAGACCGACAACGAGGCCGTAGCCGATGAGCTGGTTGTCACGGCCGGCCTGCAGCGAGGCGACGTCCTTGATTCGTGACGCGCCGAAGGCGGGCGTCATCGCTGTGGACAGCGCGACGGCCAGCGCCAGGAACCATTTGCAGGCAAGCATTTTCATTTCGCCACCACATGTATCGTGCCGTCGGCCATCACCGTTCCGGAAACGATAACGCCAGTATCAATGTTGCGGGCCCGGATCAGATCGCCGATCGCGGCGTCCTGAAGGGGCGAACCGGCAGCGCTGATGGTGAGGCCACCATTGCTGAAGACCAGACGGACCGTGGAGCCGCGCTCGACCGCGTATTGCTCGCGCAGCGCGGAGGCCAGGATGACGCGGCCGGGAAGCAGCGTGCGCTTGCTGACCTTGCCGTCGATCTCGCTCAACGTCCTGACGTAGCCGTCCGTCAGATCGGGGTTGGTCACGTCGACGACCTCGAGCCTGCTCGCGTCGATCGCTTCGCCGGGGTAGATCGTCTGCTTGGGGATGACCGCCGTCAGCCGTTCCGCAAGGCCTGCCGAAGGCGACAGGAAAGCGGCGGCCAACAAAATGCCCGCCACCACGTGCCGCGCCCTTGGCGCGGAACCGTCCTTCTGAGCTGTCATTTCAGCGGCCCGGCGAAACGTCATGTTTGCCCCCTCTTCCGTTACCTGAGGTTCTTGCTCACCGTAGCCGCCATTTCGTCTGCGGCCTGGATGATCTTGGAGTTCATCTCATAGGCGCGCTGGGCCGAGATCAGGTCGGTGATTTCCTTGACCGGATCGACATTCGACGCTTCGAGATACTTCTGCTTGATCAGAGCAAAGCCCGGGTCTGCCGGCGTGCCAACGATCGGCTCGCCGGAGGCCGGCGTCTGCTTGAAGAGGTTTTCGCCCTGCGGCTCGAGGCCCGCTTCGTTGATGAAGTTGGCGATCGTCAGCTGGCCGATCTCCTGCATCGCCGGATCGTTGCCGATGCGCACCATGACCTGGCCGGAGCTGGTGAAGGCGATTTCGGTGGCGTCCTGCGGAACGGTAATGCCCGGCACGACGGTGTAGCCGTCGATGGTGACCAGCTGGCCCTGGGCATTCTTGTTGAAGGCGCCCGCACGGGTATAGACCGTCTCTCCATCCGGCGTTTCGACCTGGAACCAGCCGCGACCGACCAGTGCGAGGTCATAGTCGTTGCCGGTGCTGACGAGGCTGCCCTGGATATGCAGGTTGCGCACGGCGGCCGTCTGGACGCCGAGACCGATGATCGCGCCTTCCGGAACGATCGCCTGGTTGGAACGGTTCGGCACGCCCTGGGCGCGCTCGGTTTGATAGAGCAGGTCGGAAAACTCTGCGCGGGCACGCTTGTAGCCGGTCGTGTTGATGTTCGCGATGTTGTTCGCGATCACTTCAAGGTTCAGCTGCTGGGCGTTCATGCCGGTTGCGGCAATGGAAAGGGCCTTCATGTCTCGTTCCTTCAGATCTGCATGCGCGCGATTTCGAGGTAGGCGGTCACCACCTTGTCGCGGATCGCGATTGCGGTCTGGAGCGACTGCTCGGCATTCATCACCGCATCGACGACTTCGCGGGTGTTCGCCTGGCCGCGGATGCCGTCGAGCGAGGCACCTTCGGCCTTCTTCATGGCGCCGATGGCGTCGGTCGCCATGTCGCCGAGAACCGAGGCAAAGCTCTGGGATTGCGGAGCCGCCGGGGTAGTGGCAGCCGCACCGAAAATCGACGACGAAGAGGACGTAAGGCGAGTACCTTCGGCCTCTTTCATGACCGAAAATGCGCCGACAGAATTAATTGCGTCGATCATTATTGTGATGCTCTCAACAGGTCGATTGTTTGGGAAACCAGGTCGCGCGACTGCTTGATCGTCTGCAGGTTGGCTTCATAGGCGCGGTTGGCTTCGCGCATATCGGCCATTTCAACCAGGATGTTGACGTTCGGCATCTTGACCATGCCCTTCTCGTCGGCGGCCGGGTTGCCCGGGTCGAACTCGATGGTGAAGTTCGAATCATCCGTGCCGAGCCGCTCGATCTCGACAAGCGACGCGCCGCTGGCCCTGTCGACCTCGGCTGCAAAACTGATGGTCTTGCGCCGGTACGGATCGGCGCCGGGTACGTCGCCGGAGGAGCGGGCATTGGCAATGTTTTCGGAAACGATGCGCAGGCGGGTCGATTCCGCCTGCAGACCGGAGGCCGAGACCTTCATGGCCGAAGTCAAAGGATCCATGGTTGTTACTTCCGTACCGTCATGAGCATCATTCGGTGAAACGCTTTGACGAGCCCGGCACTGAGCTCGTAGTCGCGCTTGATCTCACCGGTCTTCATCATTTCCTGCTCGATCGCGACGCTGTTGCCGGATTGCTGGATCTGAACACCGTCGAGCATGCCGACCTCGGCCACCTGCGAGGCTTCGAGGCTTTCGGTGAAGTGCGCCTTGTGGGTCGCGGCCATCTGGATGCCGGTGTTTTCCAACACGCTTTCGAACGGCTTGACGTCCTTGGCCTTGTAGTGCGGCGTATTCGCATTGGCGATGTTGCCGGCCACCACGTTCTGGCGGACGGTCAGCCACTGGGCCTGCCGGGACGCGAGTTCGAAAAGCTGAATCGGTTGCATCAAAAGCTCCATGCTTGGTGATGCGAACCTAGGTCGGTAATCTTGCGTGGGACTTGTCGTTGGAAACAAGCTTGGCGCTGGTGCCCGAACACGTCCGGATGCGCACGACATCATCCGCTGCGGGTTGCGATGGACCCGCAGCGGAGAAAGACTTTCAGGACATGCGGGTGGCGGGTCAGTCGGCGCGATAGACGTCGCCGCTCGACGTGATCATCACCCAGCGCCCATCGCGCTCTTCAAGCGTCGCCAGTCGGCTGTTGTCCGGCAGGATCGAGCCGATGCGCACGATGTACATGCCGGTCGTGTCCTCGATCAGAGCGCGGCCGTTGGCGACATGCATCAGCTTGAAGCCGGACTTGCCCGGGAACGGCTGCTCAAGGTCTTCCTTCGGTGCCGCACCATCGGCGGCCGGACCGCCTCCAAGGCTTGGAATGGTCGCCGTCGTCAGCTGGTCGATCGCCGCGACGGTCTCGCCATCCATGTCGGACATTGCCAACGGCGAGACGGACAGGACGCTGCGCGCCGGCTTTTCCGGCAGGTCGCGTGTCGAGCCCTGCCAGAGCGGCGGCATCGTGAACTTGTCCTGGTTCAAGAAGGCATACCAGGGGAAAAAGGTCGCGAGAGCCGCCAGCATGATGCCGGTCGCGGCCAGCGCCTTGTCGATCATCGGCATGCGGGAATCACGCTTGCGCTGGCGGATCGTTTCGTCCGCGTCGTAGTCGGTCACACCCATCACCTCGGCCTCATCCCTGCAGCACCCGGCTGATTGCCCATAGCCGCGGCTTTCAGCGCGCCGGCAAGATCGGAAAATGCATCCTGTGTGGGCGGCTCGCTCGCCGTCTGCGTCAGGACGTCGTAGATCACCGGCACCTGCTTGATCGCCATGTCGAGATCGGGGTCACCGCCCGGACGGTAGCCGCCGATCAGGCGCAGGTCGCGCGTTTCCTCGAAGCGATGGATCAGCGCCTTCAGCCGCGACACCAGCTTTTCCTGGTCCGGCGTCCAGGCCTTGCGCGCCAGACGGGAGATCGACGCCAGTGGATTGATCGGCGGATAGCGCCCCTCTTCCGCCAGGCTGCGCTCGAGCACGATGTGCCCGTCGAGAATACCGCGCGTCGAGTCGGCGATGGGATCGTTGTGGTTGTCGCCGTCCACCAGGATCGAGATGATCGCGGTAATGGTGCCGGCCCCCTCGGCGCCCGGACCTGCGCGCTCGAGCAGGCGCGGCAATTCGGTAAAGACCGAAGCCGGATAGCCACGGGCGATCGGCGGTTCGCCGGACGCGGTCGCCACTTCGCGGATAGCATGGGCAAAACGCGTGACGCTGTCGACGATCAACAGCACGTTGTCGCCGTTGTCGCGATAGTGCTCAGCGATGGTGACGGCGGTCAGCGGCGCCATCTTGCGCAGCATCGGACTTTCGTCGCTGGTCGCGACAACGGCCACCGATTTGGAAAGATTGTCGCCGAGTGTGTCCTCGATGAATTCGCGCACTTCGCGGCCGCGTTCGCCGACCAGCGCGATGACGACCTTGTCGAAGGCATCGGCGCGCGCAAGCATCGACAGCAGCGTCGATTTACCGACGCCGGAACCGGCAAAAATGCCGAGGCGCTGCCCGAGGCAGAGCGGCGAAAAGATGTCGATCGCCCGGACGCCGGTGCGGAATCCCTGTTCCACGCGCTTGCGGGTCATCGACGGCGGCGCCGTATTGGAGATCGAGCGGCGGACATCGCCCTGCAGCAGCGGGCCGAGGCCGTCGATCGGTTCGGCAAGCGCGTTGATGGCTCGGCCGCACCATTGGTCGGTCGGCGCAATGCGGAAGGCGCCCTTGCGGATGACAGTGTCGTGGATGCCGATGGGGTCGCCCGGCTCGATCGGGCAGACGACGACACGCTCGGGCTCGACCCGGACCACTTCGCCGAGATGCGTTCCGGTCGAACTCTTGTGTGCAACGAAATCGCCAAGCCGAACATGTCGCGACAGGCCGGTCACGGTATAGTGGCCCGGAGAAATTGTCTGGACGTGGCCGCCCGGCGCAATCGAGTGTTCAGGTTTGGCGTAGCGTTCGACCAGGCCGGCAAGGGCAGCCAGCGATGTCGATGCGGCGCTCGTCTTCAGGCCTTCGCGTTCCATTCCGTTTCCCGTCACGCCTTAGCGGCTGCCACCGAGTGTCTTGATCGCTTCATCGAGCGACCCTTCGCTGTCACGCATCAGCGCGGTGATGTTGTCGAAGGCACGGGTGACCATGATCAGCTGCGACATTTCCGCGATGGCGTTGACGTTGGATTCCTCGAGGAACCCTTGCATGACGCCGACGTCGAAGCGATCGACGACCGGTTCCGGCTGTACCGCCGGGAGCACGGCGCTGTTGTCGAGGCGCATGAAGCCCTTGCTGAAGTCCGCCTGGTAGAGGCCGAGCGAGGCGACGGCGACACCGTTCTGGTGCAGAGCACCGTCAGCGCCGACGGTCACGTCGCCGGCCGAGCCATTGAGCTGGATCGGCGCGCCGCCGGTGTCGAGAACCGGATAGCCGCGAATGGTGACCAGGTCGCCGGTTTCGGTCAGGGTGAAGCGACCGTCACGCGTCAGGGCCGGACCCGAGGGCGTGTCGATCTGGAACCAGGCGTCGCCCTTGACGGCGAAATCGAGCGCGCCGCCGGTGCGCGTCAGCGAACCGTTGCTGGTATTGAGGAACTCTTCGCCCTTGCTGACGTAAGACACCTTGGTCGGCTTGGTATCGCCGAGCATCTGGTTGAACTTCACTTCCGTGCCGCGGAAACCGACGGTGCCGGAGTTTGCGATATTGTCGGCAAGGGTGTTGAGACGCTTTTCAAGCGCCATCTGCGACGAAATCGCGACGTAAAGACCGGTCTGCACGTTCAGCGTCCCCCGAGTTTCAGACTGTTGATGGACAGGAGCAGGTCGGAAGAGATGCCGTAGCCGCTCGACGAGCCGAAAACCGCAAGCGGGTCATAACCGTCCGTTGAATTGTTGATTTCCCAGAGGGCGGTAAAGCGGTCGAGAAAATCCGTCAGCTTGGCCGGGTCCTGGAAATCCTTAAGGTCGATTGCGGCCTCATAGGTGGCCGCCTGACGATCGACCTCGGTGCCGGCGAATTCGTCGGGCAGCTGCAGCGTGGTGCGCACCACCTGCGCCAGCGCCTCGTCGGCAATGATGGCGTAACCGCTGGTGATCGACGGCGCCATGCGGGCGAAATAGAGCGCGAGCCGCACGCCGGCATTCTCCTCGCCGGCACTCTGCTCCAGCGTCTGGCGGGCGTATTTGTCGACGACGCCCTTCTGGGCGCGATCGAAGGAGGTGGCAGCCTCGCCATGGCGGGCGAAATTCAGCGATTCAACCAGTTCCTTGTAGCGACTGTCGGTCAGCTTGTTGGCGAAGGCATCCTCGTTGTCGACCCCCTCGGTCAGCACCTTGCGCATGAAGGCCTTGGCGTAGCCCATGTCTTCCAGACCGTGCGCCTTGATGGCGTAGTCGTAGAGGCGCGTGTCAGCAAAGAACTGATCGATGGTTTTGATGTCGCCGATCTTCGAGAGGTAATATTCAGTCTCGCGGGCAACGTCCGGCTCTTTGGCGACGCGCTCCAGCGACTTGCCCAAGTCGGCTGTGATCAGCTTGTAGCTCGTATAGGTCGTGGTCACGATCGGTCGCCCTTAGCGGAGTGAGACGGGCGCGACTGGAGAGCCGGCCATACCAAATCCTGACCGGATTGGCTTGCGCGAACCTGTTCCACGCAATGATTTCCGCGGCCTCGGCGGCCAGCCTCACGCAAGGAAGAAACCTTATCCCGTTAGACGAAAATGGGATCGTGACGGGTATCGAAAATGAACATCATCATCGGGCTTCTTGTGACTTTCGGCTGTATTCTCGGCGGCTACGTGGCCATGGGCGGCCACATGGAAGTCCTCAACCAGCCTTTCGAACTGCTGATTATCGGCGGCGCCGGTATCGGCGGCTTCATCATGGCCAACTCCATGAAGGTGGTGAAGGATACCGGCAAGGCTCTCGGCGAAGCGTTTCGCCATAAGGTTCCCAAGGAGCGGGAATATCTCGATACGCTCGGCGTTCTCTACTCGCTGATGCGGGATCTCAGAACGAAGTCGCGCAACGAGATCGAAAGCCACATCGACAACCCCGAAGAATCCTCGATCTTCCAGTCGGCGCCGACCGTCCTGAAGAACAAGGAACTGACGGCCTTCATCTGCGACTACGTCCGCCTGATCATCATCGGCAACGCCCGCTCGCACGAGATCGAGGCGCTGATGGATGAGGAAATCCAGACCATCACCCACGACAAGATGAAGTCCTACCACGCCCTGACGATCATGGGCGACGCCTTCCCGGCGATCGGCATCGTCGCGGCGGTTCTCGGCGTCATCAAGGCGATGGGCGCGATCAGCGAAGCGCCGGAGGTTCTCGGTGCCAAGATCGCCGCCGCACTCGTCGGCACATTGCTCGGCGTGTTCCTTTCCTACTCGATCGTCGCTCCGCTGGTCGCCAACATCAAATCCGTCCGCGAGAAGCAGAACCGGCTCTACATCATCGTCAAGCAGACGCTGCTTGCCTACATGAACGGCTCGGTCCCGCAGGTTGCGCTCGAATACGGCCGCAAGACGATCTCGGCCTACGAGCGTCCCTCGATCGACGCCGTCGAGCAGGAAATGATGAACCCCGGCGGCGGCAGCGAAAGCAAGGCGGCTTGATCCGATGATGTCAGGAACAACAACAAACGTTCATCCCTTCGACAGGAAACTGCTGGCGCGCATGACCGGCGCGCTCGGCGACGACCGCGCGATCGGTCGAGTGGCACTCGATCTCGGCCAGGTGTTCGGCGAATTCCTCCCCGACATCTGCAAAGCGGAAACCGGCCTCGATATCGCCATCGGCTATGCCGGCTTCCGCACCGGACTTCGCAACAATCTGATCACCGAGCTCGGCCACGGCGTGCTGATCAGCGACGTCTCCTTGCGCAACTGGTCCCCGGACTTTCAGATCAGCTGCGACAGCCCGATCATTATCACCATGGTCGAGGCGCTGCTCGGCGCTGAGCCGACCGATATCGAAGAGCCGCAGCCGCGTGTACTTTCCCCCATCGAAATCGATGTCGCCCAACCGATCTTCGAAAAGATTGCCGACGTGCTGCGCACGGCCGTCAATGCATCGGGCGGTTTTGAACCGATCGTTGCCCGCGCACACAACAGTGCGGCCCGCGGCAAACCGGACCCGGCGGTCGAGGACGTTCATGCGGCAGCGATCGACATGACGATCGGTTTCGGCCCTGTGCTGTCGACCTTCTCGATCATCGTGCCGCAAAGCGTGCTCCTGAAGACGCAGATCGTCTTTCCAAAGGGCGCCGGACAGAACCGCAAGCAGAAGTCCGAATGGACCGAACAGATGGAGGAGCAGGTTCGCCGCTCCGCCGTCACCATCGAGGCGCGGATCCGGCTGGAAAGCCTGACGCTCGAGACGATCAGTCGCCTCCAGGCCGGCGACGTCATTCCCTTCCACGATGCCCAGGACGTTCGCGTCGACGTGAATGCCAACGGCCGCGATCTCTATGTCTGCGAGTTCGGTCGATCGGGTGCGAAATATACCGTGCGGGTCAAGGACACCCACGGTTCCGAACAGGACATCCTTCGCCACATCATGAGTTAATTCGGCTCACCGTCGCCAGGCAGTAGGCCTGAGGCAAGCTTCAACTGGAATAGTTCGCACATGGCACCCAAGAAAGCACCAATCAACGAACAGGCCGCAGTCGCTGTCGGAGACATGGAACTCGACCAGGCGATCGACGATCTGCGCGGTGTTCTGAAGAAGGACACGGACGCGCCGGCTGGCTTCGGCGCTGAGTTCGGCAGCGAAGACACGCTCGGCGGTACCGCCGAATTCGGCGGCGACTTCGCCGCTCCTGCCGGTGGCCTTGGCGCCTTTGGTGGCGACTTCGGTTCGGACAGCTTCGGCAGCGACCTGTCGGCCAGCCCGGCCGCTACGGATTTCGGTGCCGGCAGCTTCGGCGCAGGCGATTTCGGCGCATCCGCCTTCGATGCCGGTGAGCCCGCCATCGATACGCCGCCCGGCAGCGGCATGACCGCCAATCTCGACCTGATCATGGACATTCCGATCGATGTCCAGATCGTTCTCGGCACCAGCCGCATGCAGGTCTCGGGTCTCATGAACCTGACCGAAGGCGCCACGATTTCGCTGGACCGGCGGATCGGCGAACCGGTCGAAATCATGGTCAACGGCCGCATCATCGGCCGCGGCGAAATTACCGTTCTCGAAGGCGACGACACCCGGTTCGGCGTCAAGCTCATCGAGATCAAGGGCAGCAAGAAATCATAGAGCCCGATGATTGGGCGAGGGATGAATCCATGATGGATTTCGAGAGTTTTGAGGCGCAGGCACTTTCCAGGCCTCTCAACCAGACGGATAAGGCGGCGGCCGTTCTCCTGGCGATGGGCAAGTCCGTCGCCGGAAAGCTGCTGAAGTTCTTCACCCAGAGCGAATTGCAGGCGATCATCGCCTCCGCGCAGTCGCTACGGGCCATCCCTCCTCACGAACTGGAAGCGCTGGTCAACGAGTTCGAGGACCTCTTCACCGAGGGCGCCGGCCTCATGGACAATGCCAAGGCCATCGAGAGCATTCTGGAGGAAGGCCTGACCCCTGATGAAGTCGACGGCCTGCTCGGCCGCCGCGCCACCTTCCAGTCCTACGAAGCCAATATCTGGGACCGCCTGCAGGAATGCGACCCGGTTGCGGTCGCGCTGCAGCTGGCCAGGGAACATCCGCAGACCATTGCCTATGTCCTGTCGATGATGCCTTCGAGCTTCGGCGCGAAGGTGCTGCTGCAGCTCTCCGAAGCGCAGCGGCCGGATATCCTGAAACGTGCGGTCAACATGAAGGACGTCAGCCCCAAGGCTGCGTCGATCATCGAGAACCGCGTCATGGAAATGATCGGCGAGATGGAAGCCGAGCGCAATTCCGCAGGCCCAACCAAGATCGCCGAGGTGATGAACGAGCTCGACAAGCCGCAGGTCGACACGCTGCTCGCTTCGCTCGAATCTCTCAGCACCGAGTCGGCCAAGAAGGTTCGCCCGAAGATCTTCCTCTTCGACGACGTTCTCTACATGCCGCAGCGCAGCCGCGTTCAGCTCTTCAACGATGTCTCGACCGACATCATCACCATGGCGCTGCGCGGTTCGACCTCGGACCTGCGCGAATCGGTGCTCGCCTCGATCGGCGCACGCCAGCGCCGCATGATCGAATCCGATCTTGCCATGGGCGATGCCGGCATCAACCCGCGCGATATCGCCATTGCCCGCCGCTCGATCACCCAGGAGGCGATCCGCCTTGCCGCAAGCGGCCAGCTGGAGCTGAAGGAGAAGGAAGCGCAGGCCGCCTGATCCCTCCCGGCCGCCGGGAGACCTCTTAAAGGCCGGCGCAAAGCCCAGTCGTAGAACCATAACGCGGGCCCAGAGCCCGCGTTTCTGCGTTGGCGGGATCAACAGCGCGCATTTCCTGTTGACCCCGCATGATTGCCCCGACGAGACCCTTGTCTGCCCTGGTTTCCGGGTTCACTACAGGCAGCGCAAGATCAGCGCTGGCTTGCGGAAACCGGTCGGGAGACTTCCTGTCGCATGTCGGACGATCAGGATAAGGACAGCAAAACAGAGTCCCCGTCGGAGAAAAAGATCTCCGACGCCGCCGACAAGGGCAACGTGCCCTTCTCTCGCGAGGCGACCACCTTTGCCTCGACGGTGGCGATCTACATCTTCTTCGTGTTCTTCCTGACCGACGGTGCCAGCACGGTCGCCGAGGCGCTCAAGGACATCTTCGAGCAGCCGGAAGCCTGGCGGCTGAACAACGCCACGGATGTCGTCGCATTGATGACGCACCTCGCCTGGAAGTCGACGGCGCTGCTCGTTCCCATCTTCGTGCTGCTCATCGTCTTCGGTGTCGGCTCATCGATCTTTCAGAACCTGCCGCGCCCGGTGCTCGATCGCATCCAGCCGAAGATGAACCGGATTTCGCCGATGGCCGGCCTGAAGCGCATCTTCGGCGTCCAGGGCCTGGTGGAGTTCGGAAAGTCGCTGTTCAAGATCATCATCGTGTCGATCCTCGTGGTGCTCGTTCTCTGGAACGACTACTTCGCGACGCTCGACCTGATGTTCTCCGATCCGGTGACGATCTTCTCGGCGATGACGTCCGATCTCAATCAGGTGATGATCGTCATCATGCTGGCGACGGCCGTGCTGGCGATCGCCGATCTCTTCTGGTCGCGTCATCATTGGTACACCGAACTGATGATGACCAAGCAGGAAGTAAAAGAGGAGATGAAGCAGGCCCAGGGTGACCCGATCGTCAAGTCGCGCCTGCGTTCCATGCAGCGCGACCGGGCGCGCAAACGCATGATTTCATCCGTGCCACGGGCGACGCTGGTGATCGCCAACCCGACGCACTATGCCGTAGCACTGCGTTACGTCCGTGAAGAAAGCGACGCGCCGGTGGTCGTTGCGCTCGGCCAGGACCTCGTTGCCCTGAAAATCCGCGAGATTGCGGAGAAAAACGGCATCCCCGTCTTCGAGGATCCGCCGCTTGCACGCTCCATGTTTGCACAAGTCTCGGTCGATAGTGTGATTCCACCCGTGTTTTACAAGGCAGTTGCCGAACTCATTCACAGGGTGCATGCGCAATCGCAACCAAAACGGATGACGTAACGCCGATGAAAAAGTGCGAATTCTCCGAGTGTCGGGAACAGATAGTAGCCGAAGCGATCCGCCCAGTGGCGACCGAGTTGCGTCTCATCGACGCTGCGGACTTCATCGCTCTCCTGCGGTTCGAATCCTACGCCAGCCTCGCTGACCTCGTTGAATCGGCCGCCGAGCTCTATTTCCTGCCCGGAACGGTCAATTTCGGTCTCGGCGGCAACTACAACCTGGATTGGGACAGCGAGCCGGAAATCGTGCTCGATCTCGAGCTCAAACCGCGCGGCGTGACCATTTACGTGCGCCTCTCGCTCGGCAACGACACCGCCGGCATCGAGATCAGCCACATCACTTTCCAGAATCCGTCGGCGGATCCGGACGAGAACACGGCTTTTCTTGCAAAGAGCCTCGCGGAAGCGAAGTTCAGTACGTCGTACCAGCTGCCTCTGGCGAGCTGAACCGTTGCGCCGTCAACTGATGTAGCCGAGGCGAATAGCCTTGGCGATCGCCTGGATACGGTTGACCGAATCGAGTTTGGTCGTCGCGGCGCCGAGATAGGCGTTGACCGTGTGGACGGAGAGCCCCATCCGTTCGGCGATCTCTTCGCTGATATGACCGTCACCAGCCATTTGCAGGCAGGCGATCTCACGGTCGCTGAGCGTCTCGGCCTGCACCATGCGCTTCTCGTCGGCCGCCAGAAGGTCGGTCATGATCGTGCAGCTGCGGCCATGCAGATCGACGACCTGTTCGGTCGTCGCATCGACGTAGCTGCCGGCGAAGACGACATATCCGTTGCCCTGGGCACCGAGCCGCACGGGAAAAGCGATACCGGAATAGGGCAGCTTGCGCCCTTTCAGACGGTGGGCGAAGTGTCCGAATTCAGACATCTCCGCGGCCTGGTGTTCGCCCAAGCCGTCCCAAAGCACCGGCAGCAGTGACGTATCGAGATGCGCCGTCAACTCCTCGCCGTAGACGGTTATGAGATCGTGCGCATTCGCTTCCGAGGAGATGCCCCAGTTGTCGAGCACGCAGGCCAGCTTGCGCACCGCGCCCATGCCCTTGCCGTTGAGGCGCAGGACGGCGAAGTGCTTGGCGTTGATCTGACGCTGCATCGCCTGCAATCGCGTGATCAGGGTCGCCGCGCGCGCCGCCCTGCCGCTGCGGCTGTGCCGTTGGTCGTCGTCACTGCGTCCATTGGCGAGAAAATGGGTCATCGGCCTCGCCTCTCAGACCAGGTTGTTGCGGACGGCATAGGCAATCGCTTCCGAGCGGGTTCGCGTGGCCGTCTTTCGCATGACGCTGGTGATGTAGTTGTTGATCGTGTTGCGCGAGATCCCGAGAATGACGGCGATCTCTTCGCTCGTCTTGCCCTCGGCGATCCAGAAGAGGCACTCCAGTTCACGGTCGGTGAGTTCGAAGTCGCGATCGTGCCGCACTTCGGCGCGGGTGGTGAAGCTTGCGAGGTATCCGGCAAGCAGGGTCACATCGCGCAGGCTCTCCTGCGAGAGGATCACATCCTCGGGAACGAGCAGCATCAACGAGAAGCGCAGCCGCCCGACATTGAAGGTGACCGCGCAATATTCGCGGCTGATGCCGCGCGGCAGGTCGATGTCATCAGGCAGCGCATAGAACATTGGCTGCAGCACCGAGAGGCATTTTTCAAGCTCGGTTGTCTTGGCATGAAGCCCCGTAACGATGCCCGAAAGGCGCCTGACGATGTCGAACGGCCAGTCCGAGCAGACGACGAAGTCGAGGCCGTTGTCCTGAGAGAGATCGTACCGTGCCAGGAGATAATGGCTCGCTCCGACATATTCGGTCAGCGCCGTAAGCCCGCTCGCCAGATTGGCGCGCCCCGCCATTTCGCGCAGCCGCCGGAACAACTGATCACGCGTGAGCCCGCCACCGCGTATGCGTGTCGACGCTGTCGGCAATGGCCAGACAGTTATGTCTGCTTGCGAAATGTCCATGATGTCAGCCCCCGTGCCGGATTCACCGCCCTGGAACCTGCGCTTGCACTGTCGCCGCCAACAGCCGGCCCAAGCCGAATATCACCACCAGTCGCAATTCAGGACGCGAATCAATTGTTAAAAATGTACATCCGTCATCAAAAAAAACCACCGCCATCTTCTCGCTATTTACTTCACCCCCCTTTCATGAAACGATTCGCCAAGATGTCGCTTCGTTATCACCGGATCAGAGCCTCGCGCAGCGCATCTTTTGACATAGCATTGATATTTAAAAGAGTTTTACTGCTCGAATTGCCCCTGCTCCGCTGCCGCACCGACTTTGCGCAGCGCCGTGTGCCTCGCTGAGCGCAAATCCAGCCCAAATCTCGCCATTCAGCAGACTCAGGAAAAGCTTCGAATAGAGGCATATTTTACTTTAGAGTGATGCCTGTTGCGGAAATGCATCAATTATTCGATCGAACAACCGCAGTCTATCAATATATAAAACTCGAATACGTTACGGATTATTATCGAATAATCCAATTTATATTCCAATTAAACTATGTATTGACCAGAGCGGCGACAGTAAACCGGCCTACCGGCTGCATCCGGGCGGTGACGGCGGAATCTAAAAATTAAGATCTCGTTAAAGTATTACAATCGCGGATCGCACCCATGACTCTGGCGCCGACGCAACGCTTCTTGTCACGGATTCAGCGGCCGATACCGGCAGCCGCAGAGACTCGCACAATATTTGCACCGGACATGGCGGTAATCCCCCGCATCCGCAACGCCATTGAAACGAAAAATCCCGCCGGAACGGCGGGATTTTGCTCTATCAGACGATTTCTGTGTGTGATCAGGCAGCTTTCTCGAGAGCCCATTTGCGCAGGATCTTTGCGGCACGCTCTTCGCTGATCTCGACCATGCGGGCGAGGCGCCTTTCCGGCCCCTCCTTGACGCGGCGGTTGAAGCTGCCGGCGTCTTCGCCCATGCTGAGCAGATCGTCGCCGCTGTCGAAGCCGAAGTCCGAACCGAAGCCGTCCATGAGGGCGCCACCAGCCCCGGCAGTCGCAGGAGAGAAGTCGGGCAGTTCGAGACCAGCGGCTTCGCTTTCGAGTTGGCCGGCGTTTCCGCCGAGGCCGAGCTGCCGGGCGAGTGGCCGCATGCCCATCCAGACCACCAGGAAAGCGACGGCCACGAAGGCAAGCGCATTGATGATGCCACCAAGGTTGCGCGTCAGCGTCTCCATGATGCCCGGGCCGGCAACGGCTTGATCGAGCAATTGCGTCTCGACGAAGTCCATCGCGTTCAACGTCACGACGTCGCCACGGTTCGCGTCGATGCCGGCGGCTGACGACACGATCTTCTGCATCTCCTGGAGATAAGCATCGATCTTCGCCTGATCGGCGGGCTCGCCGACCATGGCAGCAAGGCGGCCACGGTTAACGACCACGGCAATCGACAGGCGCTCGACCGTGTAGCTGTTTTTCACGGTCGCGATCGTCTTGCTGTTGATCTCGTAGTTGGTCTGTTCTTCCTTCTTCTCGGCCTGATCGTTCGACTGCGGGCCGGCGCCGCCGCTCGGGGCGGCCTGAGGAATGTTCTGCTGTACGGTTGCGGCATTGTCCGGCTGCTGCTGGCTGGACTTCTGCTCTTCCTTGGTCACGCGGGTGGAGCGCTCGACACGCGATTCCGGGTCGAACATCGTCTCCTGGATCTGCTGCGTGTCGGTGTTCAGACGAGCCGTAACGCTGGTGCGGAAGTTGTCCATGCCGAGGAATGGAGCAAGCGCGTTGTCGATCTTCTTCTCAAGCTCTGTCTGGACGTTCTGCACGACACCCAGCGACTGGTTGAGGGCGCTGTTGGCCGGATCGTCGCCCGAAGCGAGAAGCTGACCGGTCGAATCGAGAATGGTGACGTCATCGACGTCGAGCCCCGGTACGGACGAGGCGACGAGATGGCGGATGGAAGCGGCGGCATTGCGGCCGACCGTGGCGCTGGCGCGGATCATCACCGAGGCGGTCGGGTTCTGGTCTGCCTTGCGGAAGCTGCCGCGCTCGGGCATCACGATGTGGACGCGGGCGGCGGCGATACCGGAGATCTGTTGGATGGTGCGACCGATTTCACCCTCGAGCGCGCGAACACGGGTGACTTCCTGCATGAAGGAGGTCAGACCGAGCGAGCCGACATTGTCGAAGAGTTCGTAGCCGGCATTGGCGCTGCTCGGCAGGCCGCGCTCGGCGAGCAGCAGACGGGACTTGCCGGTCATGCCGACCGGAACCTGGATGCTGCCGCCATCCGCCCCGACATTGAAGTCGATGTTGGCTTCGGCAAGCGCAATGCTGATCTGGGTGACATCGCTTCGCTCGAGCCCGACATAGAGCGTCTCGAACGATGGCCTGTTGACGTAGATGCCAGCCCCCAGGACCAGGCCGACGGCGATAAGGCCGGCGGCGGCCAGCGCTATCAGCTTGCCTTGCCCCAGACTGGCGAGGTTCTTCGTGAACATCGAAAATTGATTCAACAGACTCATTCTGTTTCCGCACCCAGTATCGCAGGACATTCGAGCCGGTCATCCGACGAGCGCCCTGCGCAGTTCCAACATCTGGTTTTCTGGGTTTCGCGCGCCCCGTAACGACTTCCAATACACGCGAATCCATCAGCCCCGATCGGGACCGTAGGAAACGAAACTTGCGCGAACTTGGCTTTCGCCTGCAGTCTCGGGGAATTCCGGGGATATGGCTGTCGAGAAATCTGGCTGTACCGGCGGCCGGTACAGCCGCAAGGGCTGGAAGGCTTCCGTCTTAAACGGCGTCGCGGAGACGATCGATCTCTTGGTTTTTACGCATTCCCTGACGTCCTGGGAAGTGCTCTAGAACGCCTCGAAGTCGCCCGCTGCCTTCGTCAACGGTTGCGAATGGCCGTGGCGCAGCATGCCGTTGCCCAGCGTCTTCTTCATGTCGGCGAGCTTGACCAGATTGACGGCGGTGGTCACGTCGACCAGGCAGGTATCGGGGATCGCGGCCGTGATCGTATCGATGAACTCGGCAAGGCCCCGGGTCTTCTGCACGGCCAGATCGATGCCCTGCAGCACCATCATCTCGTCGGGAGTGTCCAGTGCCGAGGCGCCCCGACCGCCGAGCAGCTGCGGCTCGATCCGTTCGATGAGATAGGCGACGTCGTGAAGTTCCGTGACGACGCGCATCAACACTTCGGGCAGCGATTCTTCCACGTGCGGCATGTGGGCCTGGTAGTCAGTCTGCATTGGCGGTTCTCACGTGGTTTCTGTGGCGATGGTGCAGGCGCAGGGTTCGCCTGCGGAGCAAGCCCCGCAGGATCAGAAGAATTCGATGGAGCTTTCGACCGGACGCGGCGCCACCACCGGGCGCTCTTCCAGCTGGACCGTGCGCTGGGTTTCCACCCCTGTCAGTGCGTACTGACGGGCGCGGCCCGACGACGGCCAGTATTCGAGCTTCCGGCCGTGTTCGCCGCCCGTGCTCTCGCCGACGATGCGGATGCCTTCGTCGAGCAGGAACTGCCGGGCAAAGGCGGCATTCTGCTCGCCGACATTCGAGAACCGTGCGATGGTCTTGGCGCCGCCAAAGATCTTGGCCTCGAGCCGATCGCGGCGGGCGCCCTGCTTCAACAGACCGTTGATCAGCAGTTCCATGAGATGGACCCCGTAGCGGGTCGCATCACCGCCGGAAGCAGGCGACGACGCCGCCCCCGGCAGCAGGAAATGATTCATGCCGCCGACTCCGACCACGGGATCGCGCATGCAGGCAGCCACGCAGGAACCGAGAATGGTCGACAACACCACATTGGGATCGTTGAAGACCTTGTACTCGCCCTGGATGACATGCACCCGCTTGCCGACGGCTTCCATGTTCATTTCAATGCCCCAAATACGGCTTCGATCGCGGCCTTCATCTTTTCGATGGTGAACGGCTTGGCGAGCACGTTGTTGGCCCCGAGCGCCGCTGCCTTCTGGACCAGCGCGCGGTCGCCCTGCGCCGTCAGGATGATGAACGCCGCCTTCTTGGTGGCCGGGTTGGATCGCACCGCCTGGAGCAGACCAAGGCCGTCCATCTTCGGCATGTTGAAGTCGGAGATGACGAGGTGATGCGGGTTCTGGGCCATGATCTTCATGCCCTGCTCCCCATCACCGGCGGCCGTGATCTGCTTGAAGCCCAGCTGCTGCAAGGCATCGCCCAGAAGCAGGCGGCTCGTGACCTGATCGTCAACGATCAGTACTTTTATTTTTTCGGCGATGGACATTATTCGCTTCCTTCCTTCCGGAGCGCCGCTGTCTTCAGTATCTCTTCCCCGATGGAACCGAGGGGGAGCTGCGTTTCGACGGCACCCAATTCATATGCAACTCTCGGCATGCCGTAGACGACGCATGTCTTTTCGTTTTGTCCGAAGGTCTTTGCCCCGGCATGCCGCATTTTCAGGAGACCGGATGCGCCGTCGCGGCCCATGCCAGTCAGAATGACGCCGATCGCATTGCGGCCGGCAAGTTCGGCGACCGAATCGAACAGCACGTCAACCGAAGGACGGTGCCCGTTGACCGGATCGCGATCGACAAGACGGCAGCAAGGCGCCGTCGGATTGGCGACCTGCAGGTGGCGCTCGCCACCCGGGGCCAGATAGACCTTGCCGATTTCCAGGCGCGCGCCATCGGTTGCTTCCTGCACCGCGGGCGCGCACAGGCGATTGAGCCGCTCGGCAAAACTCTTGGTGAAGGTGTGCGGCATGTGCTGCGTGATCACCGTCGGCGGGCAGTTCGCCGGGAACTTCTGCAACACCGTGATCAGAGCCTCGACGCCGCCGGTGGAGGCGCCGATTGCGATGATCTTGCGCCCTGCCCGATATTCGGAGGCGCCATTGGCATTGGCCGCCGCCGGCGCTGCCGCCTTGTTGCCGGTGATGATGAACTTGCGCTGCGAGCGCGCGGCCGCCTTCACCTTGTCGACGAGACCGGCAAAAGGATTCGGATCCCCCGGAAGGGGCTTTCCGACACAATCGAACGCGCCGATCTCAAGTGCTGCGATCGTCGCCTCGGCACCCTTGTGGGTCAGGGTCGAGACCATGATGACGGGCATCGGCCGCAGGCGCATGATCTTGTCGAGGAATTCGAGGCCGTTCATGTTCGGCATCTCGATGTCGAGCGTCACCACATCGGGATCGAGCTGCTTGATCGCCTGACGTGCTTCCATCGCATCGGCAGCCTGGCCGACGACGGTCACGCCCGGATCGGAATTGAGAACTGCGGTGATCAGGCCACGCATGGTGGCCGAGTCGTCGACGACGAGAACGCGAGCGGGTGCGGTCATACCCGTCCTCCATGAAACTTGCCGGTGTGGCGGTAGGTGGTGATGCCGATGTTGTCGAACTGCGACTTGGCGTCGCCCGACACGCGCTCGGAATGACCGATGTAAAGATGTCCGTTGGTGCCGAGCATTCCGGCAAAGCGCGACCAGATCTTCATCTGTGTCGGCTCGTCGAAATAGATCACGACGTTGCGGCAGAAGATGACATCGAACGGCCCCTTGAACGGCCATTGCGCCATCAGGTTCAGCTCGTTGAAGGTGATGAGCCGCTTGACGCGATCATCGATCTGCCACTTGAAGCGGCCGCCGGCATTGACCTCGTAGAACCATTGCTTGCGCATGGCTGGATTGACCGTCTCGAGCGCGGTGGCGTCATAGGCGCCGGCCCGCGCCAGCGCCAGGATCTTCGGATCGATATCGGTGGCGAGGATGCGGAAGTCGTAATCGGCCGCGTTCGGCAGCAGCGACAGCACCGTCAGCGCGATCGAATAGGGCTCCTGCCCGTCCGAGCAGGCCGCAGACCAGATGCGCACGCGACCGCCGGCCTTGGCGCGAGCGATCAGTTCCGGCAGAACCTCCGTCTTCAGATGCTCGAAGTGATGGTTCTCGCGAAAGAAGCGGGTGAAATTCGTCGTCAGATGCGAAAGCATGTCGCGGCGGGCGGCAGCGCCTGCCGGCGAGGAGACCAGCTGGCAGTATTCGCGAAACCCCTTCAGCCCGAGATTGCGGATATGCTTCGACAGGCGGGAATAGACCAGGGATGCCTTGGTCTCGTTGAGGTAGATGCCGGCATCGGCGTAGATCATCGCTGCGATCTCGCTGAGATCGCGGCGCGTCAACGGATACTCGCCGCTTGCCAGACACTCGTCGGGTGACTGCTTCTGTTCTAGAACGGCCTGGTTTCTCATGCTGCTTCCCTTTCTTCCTGCGGGAAGACAGATTCGAGTTCGATCAGGCAGATCAGCCGACCTTCGATCGCGAGCACGCCACGGGCGAAGCTCCTCTCGAACTCGGACGAGATGACATCAGGCGTCGGCTGGATCTTGTCGTCGGTGATCGTCAGAATGTCGGAGACGGCGTCGACGAGCAAGCCGACCACCTGGTTCTTCACCTGGGCGACAATGATGACATGGCGGACCGTCGGTTCGGCAGGCTTCATGCCGAGGCGCGCCGAGAGATCGACGATCGGCAGCACCGCTCCACGCAGATTGATGATGCCGAGCATGTAGGACGGCGCATGCGGCATCGATGTCGCCGGCGTCCATCCGCGGATTTCGCGCACGGACATCACGTTCACGCAGAATTCCTGATCGCCGACGCGGAAAGCGATCAGCTCCCGTCCGTCCGTGGTCAGATTTTTTGCGGCATAGGTCATCACATTCATCCGGCAGCAGCGAGAGACATTTCAGGCTTCAGCGACTGGCCACGCGAGGCGGCCACGATCGTGTCGACGTCGAGGATGAGCGCTACCCGACCGTCGCCGAGGATCGTCGCGGCCGCGATGCCCGGCACGTGGGTATAGTTGGCCTCGAGGCTCTTGATGACGACCTGGCGCTGGCCCTGGATGGCGTCCACCATCAGCGCACGCTGGCCGCCACCTTCGGATTCCACCAGAAGCGCTACGCCTTCGACCGGGTTTGCCTGGCTGGCGCGGAAGTTGAGGATGCGACCGACATCGACCAGCGGGCAGAAGGAGTTGCGGATCGAAATCAGCCGCTGGTTGGAGCCGAACGAATGGATTGCGGCCGCTTCTGGCTGCAAGGTTTCGACAATCGCCGTCAACGGCACCACCAGCGTCTGGTTGGCGACGGTGACCACCATGCCGTCAAGCACGGCCAGCGTCAGCGGCAGGCTCATGGTGAAGATCGAGCCATGGCCGGGCTTCGACGAGATGTTGATGCGGCCGCCGAGCGCCTGGATCGAGCGCTTGACGACGTCCATGCCGACGCCGCGGCCGGAGATGTCGGAGATCTTGTCGGCGGTTGAGAAGCCGGCGTGGAAGATCAGGTTGTCGATCTCTTCGTCCGAGAGATTGGCGTCCGTCGCAATCAGATCGTTGTCGATCGCCTTCTGGCGCACCTTCTCGCGGTTGATGCCGGCACCGTCATCGGCAAGTTCGATGACGATGCGGCCCGACCGATGCTTTGCCGTCAGGCGCACGGTGCCTTCGGCGCTCTTGCCGGCGGCCAGCCGCTTCTCGGGCGTTTCGAGGCCATGATCGACCGCGTTGCGGATCATGTGGGTCAGCGGCTCGGCCAGCTTGTCGATGACCGTCTTGTCGACTTCAGTGTTTTCGCCTTCGGTGATGAGGCGGACCGATTTTCCGGTCATGTCGGCGATTTCGCGCACGATACGCGACATGCGCTGGAACACCGGCTTTACCGGCTGGGCGCGGATCGCCATCACCGAATCCTGGATCTCGCGGGTGAGCTGCTGCAGCTCTTCGAGGCCCATGTTGATCGACGAGGTGCCGTTGGCGTCGTTTTCGATCACGCTCTGCGACAGCATTGCCTGGTTGATCACGAGCTCGCCGACGAGGTTGATCAGGCGGTCGACGCGATCGAGATCGACTCGGATGGTCGGCGTCGCGGCGGACGCTGCTGCCTGTTGCGCGGCTGCAGATTGCGCCGCAGCGCTGGCGGCGGCACCGGCCGATTTTTCAGCGGGCGTGCGGGTGGCGGACTGCGCCATCTGCAGCACGTTGCTGGCGGTGCCGGCAGCGGAGACGGCCGCATCGCGGATCGCCTGCTGGGCTGCCAGCTGTTCTTCTTCCTCGATCACGCCGACCGAAACAGCCGGCTCGTCGTCGAGGATCGAGAGGTCGAACGGCACCGGCTGCATCGGCAGCTCCTCGCTCGGAGCGGCAGCATCGTCGGAGACCAGCGAAACCTCGAGGTCGCAATCCCACTCGGCGAATTCGAATACGGTGCGGATCGCGTCCTCGCCCTTGTCCGTCTTCAGCGATACCTTCCAGGAGAAGTAGGCGGATTCCGGGCTCAGGCGGTCGAGCGTCGGAAGGGCGTCCATGTCGCAATGGATGCTCATGTCACCCAGGCGGGAAAGGTCGCGCAGAAGCAGCGTTGCGTCATTGCCCTTGGCGTAGAGATCGGATTTCGGCTTGAAGACGATCTCGTAGGTCGGCATCTCCATCAGCGCCGGCTCGTCCGCTTCGAAATCATCGAAGGAGAACGCGACGGGCTGGAAGCCTTCGTCGTTGACAACAGGGGCTGCGACCGCAGGGGCGGCCTTGACGACCGGTTCGGCAACGGCCGATGCCTGCGGCACTTCGCCATTGGCAAGCGCCTCGAGCTCCTTGATCAACTGGCGGCTGCGCGCCTCGTCGACGCTACCGCCATCACGGGCGGCGTTCGTCAGGTCGGCCAGAACGTCGGCCGACTTCAACATCACCTTCAGAACCTCAGGACCGGGGTCGAGCCGGTTGGAACGAACGCAATCAAGTGTCGTCTCAAACACATGGGCGAAGGAGACGAGGTCGTCGAGCCCGAAGGCGCCGGCGCCACCCTTGATCGAGTGCACCGCGCGAAACACGGCATTGACCGTTTCCGGATCGCGGTCGCCGTCATTGAGCTTCAGAAGACCCGATTCCAGCTCGGCGAGTTGCTCCTCGCATTCCTGGAAGAAGATCTCTTTGATTTCGTTCATATCCATTGGAGGCTATCCTCGGACTTCAGGCCGTTACGCGCTCGATTGCATCAATCAGTTTGGTCGGGTCGAACGGCTTGACGATCCAGCCGGTGGCGCCGGCCTGACGGGCACGGTTCTTCTTTTCGGCATCGCTTTCCGTGGTCAGAACCAGGATCGGCACAGCGCGGTAACGGTCGTTCTTGCGCACGCCTTCGATGAAGCCGAAGCCGTCGAGACGCGGCATGTTGATGTCGGTGACGATGACATCCGGATTGGCTTCTTCGAGAACCTCGAGGCCCTCGACGCCGTCCTCAGCCTGGATCGTTTCAAAACCGGCATTGTTCAGCGTGACCAGAAGCATGTTCCGGATCGTCCGGGAGTCGTCGACTGTCAGAACTCGCTTTTTCATTCCTCAAATCTCCTTTGCCATCAGGTGGTCGATATCGACCCCGATGAGCTGTGTCGTTTTCTCGAAAGCGTCCGACACCTTGCTGAAGGTGAAAGACAAATGATCCTCTTCCCAAGTCTTGGCGCCGGCCATCAGGACCTGAACGCAGAGCGTTCCCACCCGCTCGACCGCCGAGGCATCGATCACCAGGTCGCTGCCCTTCAGGCCCAAAAGCTTCTCATGCAGCGCGGTCGCTTCGTTCAGGTCCAACACCGGAGCGAGGCTGAGCGTCTTGTGAGCGGTCTTCTTGCTGGCCATTCCTGTTTTCCTCGACTGCTAACTCTTGAGTGTCCGGGATCAGCGCTGCCAACCGGCGAACTGACGTTGCGGACCGTCATCGAACAATGCCGCCGCCATTTCATCCTCGGCCACATCAGGAGGAACCGGGAGGCTGCGTCCCTGGCTGGCAGTCGATGTTGGCGAAGCCGCGTGGCGACGTTCGACGCGGAACCTGCGGATCGTCTCGCCAAGCTCGACGATGACATTGTGCAGATCGTCCGAAGACCGGACGGTCTCGCCCGCCATCGCGGCGCTTGCCTGCACGGCTTGCGAAATCGTTCCGATGTCGGATGCAACGCCCCTGAGATCGCCGACCTGCTGCTCCGCCTCGCGGGCGATGCCGGAGACGGCGGCATTAATCGACGTGACCTGCTGGACGATGCTGCTGATCGCATCCTGCGTGCGACCGACGATCTCGACGCCGGTCTCGACCTGCGCCTTGGTGCCCGTCACCAACTGCTTGATTTCACGCGCCGCTTCGCCGGAACGCTGCGCAAGCGCGCGCACTTCCTGGGCGACGACGGCAAAGCCGCGGCCGCTGTCGCCAGCCCTTGCCGCCTCGATACCGGCGTTCAGCGCCAGGAGATTGGTTTGGAAGGCGATCTCGTCGATGACGCCGATGATCTGGCCGATCTTCTCGGCCGACGCCTCGATGTCGGCCATGGCGGAAATTGCCTGGCCGGCAATCTCGCCGCTGCGCTCGACGGCGACCCGCGTCTCGTTGGCTTTTGTCTCGGTGGCGCTGATGCGGCTCGAGCCCGTCGCCATGCGTTCGGTCATATCGGCAAGTGCTGCAATCTGGCCCGACAGGGCATCGGCTTCGGCCGCGGCCTTTTCGGCGAAGCCGGCCGCACCATCGCGAAGACGCCCGATGGACGTCTCCGCCGCCTGGCCGCGTTGGTCGGCGGACTGCAGGCTTTGCTGGATCGTGTCGAGCGCTGCATTCAAGCTGGCAACGATCGGCTGGTAGGCATCCGGCGCGTTCTGCGACAGGCGCACACCGAGGTCGCCCTCGTTCAAGCTCTTTGCGAAGTCGCCGAAGAGGGCCGTTACTGCCTGCTCGTCGGCGCTGTGCTGATCGGCGAGCTGGCGCTGATGCTGCTGACGGAGGGCGTTGAAGCGAAGCGAGACGCCGATCTCGGTATCGACGAAAACGGTACGGACGAGTGCCGCGACCAGTTCGCAGAGCTCCTTGCGACGCCCCCTGCCCATCGGCAGGAAAGATTTCGGCCAAGCCTCTTCGATGAGGCCGACCAGCAGGTGCTCAAGCACGACGGCGTGGCTCGCCATCTGCCAGCGCGGATCGAGGCCCATGCGGTTTGCGGTATCGGCGAGCACCTTGACGCGCTCGGCATAGAGGCCGTCGAAGCGCGCATCCGTCAGCACATTCCAGTGCGAGGACTGGATGTCCTGCAGGCGCTCGAGCTGCCGGTCGCTATCGAAGTGCCGGGCCGCGTCAGGATAGCTCTGCAGGCGCTGGAAGAGATCGCGAAGCGCAATGTTGATGCGGGGGACAAGTTTCTGCCTGATATCGCGGACGCGGCAACAGCTGTCGTCGTCGAGCCCGGCAAAACGCAAGCGCTCCAGCAGACTGCCTGCCTGGCCCTTCCTTGCCTGTTCTGACGATGTTTCCTGCCTCAACGCTCAATCCCCGGCTTTGCATGCTCGGAATTTGCCTGGGGAGGATCAGGACAGTCCACGGTCCACCGGACGTGCACGCCACATCATTGAGATCAGCCCCCGCCGCTCGGGCGTCTGCTATCGTCCATCCCGCAAGTAAATTCGATGACGAATCGATACCGGACCGGAACCGGTACGGCGGGGCGGCATCATGCCTTGAGGAGACTGTGACTTTTCCCATTCCGACGTGTGGGACAATGTTTATGGTTAATTCCTTGCTTGAAGGTTAACGGTTGATGCCCTGTAACTGGATTCACTAAAATTCGCCGGGCGTTTTCAACCACTGTTTTTGCAGCGCAGCAATGCCGCACTATTAGCGGCGGACTTCAACAGGTTTTCACTCACAAGAGTTTAGAATTGTACTTCTACTCGCGCTCGCGTATCGAAGCGAAAGTGAAGTGGGCGCAGATCGCGCAAAAGAAACCTTTGCAGCAAGCAAAGCGACATCATGACGATGCGCTGACGGGAAACGAACAATGATTGTTCTTGGTATAGGCGCCGCTCTCACAGCAATCCTGACAATGATGGCCGTATCGATCGTGCTCAATCTCGAGCATAACCGTTCGACGAACCGCAGCTCGGTTTTCTGAGAAGAAAAACGAGCATCGTTGACGCCGATGCGCCTCGCATGCGGCGGCGTTACTTTTCAGATATTTTATGATTGCCGATCGCCCGCGCCATTTTGCACGTGGCTTCTCGTTAGCGACCGCCAGTTCTCTGCATAACGCGCAAAACTTTCAGGAACGGGACCGGCAAACGCCTGCACCCCGGTCCGCACATGGCGCCCGTCGACAAGGCTCGCGGCCCCGAGGCTCGTGCCGGTCACATTGTGACCGTCGGCAAAAACCGGGCGCCCGGTTGCCGCCTGAAGCATGCGCAGATAGGCGGCATTTGCGGCAAACGGCCCCTCGACCACGATATCCCCTCGCGCACCGATGAGATCGAGGCAGGTCGCCGTCATCAGCGCCAGATAGAAGGAGACGGCCGCGGTCTTCTCCGAGAGCGTCAACGTGCCTTCGTCTATCGTCCAGCAGGCCTTGGCCGAAGGAAACGGCCCGGAGCCTTCGGGAAGAGAGGGCAACAGCATGTGCTCCGCTGCAACAACTGCGCTTTCGTCCTCAAACGACGAGGATGCGGCACTATCACCGAGCAGCAGCGCGAAAGCGCGGCCGCCCATGAAGCGCGCCGAGGGAACGGGATCGCCAAGCGCGTTGACGTTGATCAGCGTGTCTCGATGTTCATCGAGCGTCACCTCGTCGGCACCGACCGCCAGCATCACGACCCAGGTGCCGGTCGACACGACGGAAAACGGCGCTTGCCGGGTCAGCAAATGCGGCAGCAGAGAGGCATTGGAATCGTGAATGCCGCAATAGACAGGTGTGCCATTTGGAATGCCGGTGGCCGCACAAAGTTCCGGCAACAACGCGCCGACGATTTCGTCAGCCTTGCGGACCGGCGCAAACAGGTGCCGCCAGCCCTGGCTGTCCACCAGTGATGAGAAGGTGCCGGCGTTCGGATTCCAGAGATCGGTGTGGCAGCCGAGCGACGTCAGCTCGTTGACCCGGATGCCGGTCAATCGAAAGGTCCAGTATTGCGCATAGGTCAGGATCGTCGCGACCTTGGCGAAGGCGTCGGGAAAGGTTTGCTGCTGCCAGAAGAGCTGGGCGCCGACATTCAGGCCCATCGGCAGGCGCGCGGAGCCGGTTTCGGTAAAAGGTGGCCGAAGGCGCTCATAGGCCTCCGAAAGTGTACCCGGCCCGCCGAATTCGTAGTCGAGCACCGGCAAGGCAAGTCCGCCGGCTTCGTCGAGAACGACCGCCGTCGCTCCGTGGGTGGTGATCGAGATTGCCTCCAGGGGATGCTCGGCCTGGAGCGCCTTCAGACTATCGAGCATGAAGGCCCAGAGGCGCTCGACATCGAAATGTGGATAGGGATCGCCTTCGACGACGCCGTTCGCAGTCTTGCGCACAGCGATCTCCTCAAAACGATCGAGATCGACCGCTGCGACCTTGGCGTTAGTCTTGCCGATATCGATGACGCCCACGATCCGCATTAGGTCAGCTCATGTGAAAGACGGTTTTGAGCGGCACGGCGACAGGTTCGTTATCGCCATGGGTCTCCATGATGTCGGCCATATGCGCCCACCACTTCTGCATCACGGGATGGGAGGGCAGATCGGCCATGCCATGATCATCCGTTCGCCAGAGCACGCCGAAAAGCAGATCGTTCTCTTCGTCGAGATGGATGGAATAGTCCGAGACGCCTGCCTCCTTCAGCAAGGTCACCAGTTCCGGCCAGATGGCGTCGTGACGCGCGGTATATTCGGCGGCCATTCCCGGATTGAGCCGCATGCGGAAGGCGTATTTTTCCATGGAAACCTCAGTGGGCAAGACGGCGGCGGGCGCGTCGCCACAGGATGGGCAAGGCGATGACCGAGATCAACAGCAAGCCGATGAAGATCGACATGACGATGCCCGGCACGTTCAAAAGCCCGAAGCCGAAAGTGACCATGCCCATGATCAGGGCCGCCAGCACCACGCCCGGGATGGTGCCGGACCCACCGAGAATGCTGACGCCGCCAAGCACCACCATGGTCACGACTTCCAGTTCCCAGCCGAGCGCGATCGACGGGCGGGTGGAGCCAAGGCGCGAGGTCAGGCAGATCGAGGCAAGCCCGGCCATCAGGCCGGTGAGCAGGAACAACATGAACTTCACGCGGCCGACGCGGATGCCTGAGAACAGCGCCGCCGTCTGGTTGTTGCCGATCGCGTAGACGGCGCGGCCGAAATTGGTCTTGTGCAGCACCACGCCGTAGGCGACCGCCAAGATGACGAACAGCGTGAACTCGAACGAGAACACCCACCAGACATAGCCCTGCCCAAACCAGGAAAAACTGTCGGGGTAGCCAGTGAAGGCCTGATCGCCGAGGATGATGAACGAGAGGCCGCGAAACAGGCTCATGGTGCCGATGGTGACGACGATCGACGGCAGGCCGAGACCGGTGATCAGCAGGCCGTTGACGGTACCGCACAATAGCCCGACCGAAAGCCCGACAACCACCAGAGCCGGCGTATCGAAGCCGAGCTGGACGGCGTACCCCATCGCTGTCGAGGCAAGCGCGATGATCGAGGCGACCGAGAGATCGATCTCGCCTGAAATGATCACCAGCGCCATGGCGAAGGCGATCATCGCCTTTTCAGTGAAGTTGAAGGTGGCGTCGGACAGGTTCCACGGGTCGAGGAAGTAGGGCGAAGCCAGCGAGTTGCCGAGGAAGATGACGCAGGCGACGACGAGCAGCAGGCTTTCCCAGCTCTTCAGCAGGCGCGCGCCGCGCCCTTCCAGGCGATCGGGAATGTTGCGGGGGGAGAGATGCGTTTCGGCCATCAGACAGCCTCCGCCTTTTTGAGGATGACACGCCCCTTGCGCCGTTCGGCACGCGCATTGACGGCAACGGCGATGATGATGACCATGCCGGAGATCGCCATCTGGGCGAAGGGCGATATGTTGATGACCGGCAGGGCGTTCTTGATCACGCCGAGGAACAGCGCGCCGAGCACCGCGCCCGGCACCGAGCCGATGCCGCCGGCGATCGAGATGCCGCCGATGACGCAGGCAGCGATGATGTCGAGTTCGAAGCCGGCGGCGATATCGACATAGGCAACGGCATAACGCGACACCCAGAGATAACCGGAAAGGCCGGCCAGCGTGCCCGAGAGGCAATAGGCAAAGAAGCGGGTTCGGCCGACATCGATGCCGGTATAGACGGCCGCATGCGGATTGCCACCGACGGCGAAGAAGGCACGCCCGAGCGACGTGCGGCTCATCACCAGGAAAATCGCCACGACCATGACGAGCGAGAGCCAGGAAAGCACCGGAATGCCGGCAAGATCAGTGCGCGGAAAGCTCTTGAAGGCATCGCTCATCTGGTGGGCATTGATCCACTTGCCGTTGGTCAAGAGGAAGATCAGGCCGCGATAGATGGTCAGGGTGCCGAGCGTGACGACGATCGGCGGAATGTCGAGCTTCCAGACGAGCGCACCGTTGATCATGCCAAGGATAGCGCCGAGCGCCATCGCCGACAGGATCACGACCGGGATCGGCAGGCCGGGAAAGGCGGCGTTCAACATGGCTGCGACCATGCCGGAAAGCGCCAGGTTCGCCGCCATGGACAGATCGATGCAGCGGGTCAGGATCACGGCCATCTGGCCGAGCGCCAGGATGATCAGGATCGAGGTGTCGTTGTAGACGCGTGCCAGATTGGTCGGCGCGATGAAGGGCGGGAAGCGCCAGGCGATCAGGGCGATCAGCACCAGGATCGCGCCGACGAGCAGCAGTTCACGGTTTTTCAGCAGCTTGCCCATCATGCGGCCTCCACAATGCCGGCTGCGGCACGCACCAGCTTTTCCGCCGTCAGTTCGGCCCGCTCGAAGCGGCCGGCGATGCGGCCCTCGCGCATGACGATGACACGATCCGACATGCCCATGATTTCGGGGATTTCCGATGAGACCATGATGACGCTGAGACCCTGGGCGGCAAGCTCGCTCATGAAGGCGTGAACGGCGGCCTTGGAGCCGATGTCGATGCCCTTGGTCGGCTCGTCGAGGATGATCACCTTCGGCTTGGTTGCCAGCCACTTGGCGATGACCACCTTCTGCTGGTTTCCGCCGGAAAGCGTGCCAACGTCCTGGTCGAGGGAAGCGGCCCGCAGATCGAGCCTCGACGTATATTCCCGCGCAAGCGCGAACTCGTTGGCAAGTTTCAGGAAGCCGGAGCGCGAGGTGCGCGACAGCGACGGCAGCGTCACATTCTGGAAGATCGGCAAGCCGATGATCGCGCCCTGACGGCCGCGCTCCTCCGGCACATAGACGATACCGCTCCTGATCGCCTCCGACGGGTTGCGGATCACCAGGATCTCGCCGTCGAGCCTGATGGCGCCTGCCGACGGGCGAGTGATGCCTATCAGCGACTGCATGAATTCGGAGCGGCCGGCGCCGACCAACCCGTAGAAGCCGAGGATCTCGCCGCGGCGCAGTTCGAAGTTGATGTCCTCGAATTCGGTCGGGTGACGGTAGCCGGAGACGGTCAGCACCGGCTCGCCGATGGCCACGTCTTTCTTCGGGTAGACGGAGCCGACGGCGCGGCCGACCATCATGCGCACGAGATCGTCCTGGCTGACATCGGCGATCAGCCCCTCGCCCACCATGGTTCCGTCGCGAAACACGGTGTAGCGATCGGCGATGCGGAAGATCTCATCGAATTTGTGGCTGATGAAGAGGATCGCCTTGCCGTCTGCCTTCAGCCGTTCGACGAGCGCATAGAGCTCGTGAATTTCCTTGTGCGACAGCGCCGCCGTCGGCTCGTCCATGATGACGACGCGGGCATCGACCGACAGCGCCCGGGCGATCGCCACCAGATGCTTCTTGGCAATGCCGAGATCGCGCAGCCGGATCGTCGGATCGAAATCGGCACCGGCACGATGCAAAAGCGCGCGCGCATCGGCATTGAGTTTCGCCCAGTCGATCAGACCGAAACGATTGCACGGGGCATGACCGAGGAAGATGTTCTCGGCGACGGACAGTTCGTCGAAGAGAACGGTCTCCTGGTGAATGGCCGTCACGCCGGCGCGCGCGGCGGAAAGGGCGGTCGGGAAAGTCGTTTCGGTATCCGCGACACGGATGCTGCCGCCGTCCGGCTGGTAGATACCGGTCAAGATCTTGACGAGGGTCGACTTGCCCGCACCGTTTTCACCGACCAGCGCAGTCACCGAACCGGGATAGAGCGACAGCGAAACGTCGGACAATGCCTTGACGCCGGGAAAGGACTTGGAGATGCCTTCGAGCGCGATGGCGGGTTTCATCCGCGATGTGATCGTATCCTGCAGCAAATTCAGTTCCGCCGAGTTTGTGGGCTCGCCAAGGCTCCACGTCTGCAAATTGCCCCTCACCCTAACCCTCGCCCCGCTCGCGGGGAGAGGGGACCCGTTCGCAGCCCGCCATTCGTTGGGTGCGAGGGGACGGTCGAGTGCGCCGCATGTCCCTTCTCCCCGCGAGCGGGGAGAAGGTGCCGGCAGCCGGATGAGGGGCGGATTCGGTTAGGTCGTCCCTCGCCGATCAGAAGATCTTCGCGAACTCTTCGACATTCGAAGCGTCGTAGACGAACGGGTCGGCCATGGCGCCTTCATTGTTGTCGTCGAGCTTGACGGCACCCATGCGGCCCATCTTCAGCTCTGCGCCCGGCTTGGCTTCGGCACCGTTGACGAGATCATAGGCGATCATCGTCGCGGAGTAGCCGAGATCGATCGGGTTCCAGATCGCGAAGGACTTGGATGCGCCCGACTTCACGTGACCGGCCATCTCCGATGGAAGGCCGAGGCCGGTGACATTGATCTGGCCGATCTTGCCGGCGTCCGTCACTGCCTGTGCCGCCGCGACGATGCCGACCGACGTCGGCGCGATGATCGCCTTCAGGTTCGGATGGGACTGAATGAGGCCCTGCGTTTCGCGGTAGGACTTGTCGGCCAGGTCGTCACCGTAAACGGTCGCGACGACATTGATGCCCTTGTAGTTGCTCTGAACCTTCTTCATTTCCTCGATCCAGGTGTTCTGGTTCGTGGCTGTCGCCGAAGCGGAAAGCACGGCGACATCGCCGCCGTCCGGCAGGTTGTCGGCGGCGAGCTTGATGATCATGTTGCCGATCAGCGGGCTCGAAGACGGGTTGAGGTGCATCAGGCGACCGTCCTTGGCGACGCCGGAATCCCAGGAGATGACCTTGATGCCGCGATCCATCGCCTTCTTCAGCGCCGGAACCAGGGCGTCGGTGTCATTGGCGGAAACCGCAATGGCGTCGACCTTCTGCGCGATCAGCGAATTGATCACCTCGATCTGGCCTTCGGCGGTTGTCGAGGTCGGGCCGGTATAGATCACCTCGACATCGCCGAGTTCCTTGGCGGCTTCCTGCGCGCCCTTGTTGGCAGCCTCGAAGAAGCCGATACCGAGCGCCTTGACGACCAGCGCGATCTTCTTGTCTTCCGCATGCGCGGCATTGGCCATCAGCGCCAACGAAACGGCGGCCGTGACCATCAGTGATTTCAGAATCTTCATTTCCACTCCTCCCATGGACCGGAACGCGATCGGGATGACCGCATCGTCCGGTACTGACCTTCTCCAATTCAAGTCCGGCTCAGCCTTTTCCGACTGATGCCGATCTTCCCCTCCCCTCGGCCGTCTCAAGCGGTCGAGGATGCAGCCTCCGCGTCCGTGCCGGACCTGGCATTGGCGACCACCAAGCGCACGCCGGCATTTTCGAGCATCGCGGCATGCCTGTCCTCGATGCCTGAATCCGTTATCACCGTGGCGATCCGCTTCAATCCACACAGGATGAGGCTGGAGCGCTTGTGAAATTTCGACGAGTCGACCAGCACGACAAGCTCGTCGGCCTGATCGATCAGTTTCTGTTCGGCCTGGATCAACAGCGGATCCGCTTCCATCAGGCCAAGCGGCCCAAGGCCCTGCGCGCCCATGAACATGCGGCGCGCATAGAAATTGCGCGTCACGTCGTTGTCGAACGGGCTCAGAATGATGTTTTGCTCGCGGTAGATGGTTCCGCCCGACAGCATCACCGTATTCTTCGAATGCTTCAGCAGGTGCTCGGCGATCGGAAACGAGTTGGTGAACACCTGCATCCGGCGATTGCTGAGAAAGTGCACCATCTGGAAGGTGGTCGTGCCGCCATTGATGATGATCGGCTCGCCGTCTTCGCAGAGCGCCACGGCTTCCTTGGCGATCGCCTGCTTCTCGCGGGCATGCAGCCCTTCATTGACCTTGAACGGCCGGCCGGCGAGCCCGACGAATTGCGGCGGATTGATCGCCTCCGCGCCGCCGCGCACGCGCCGCAGCCGCTTCTGCACGTGGAGCGCGGCGATGTCGCGCCGGATCGTCGCCTCGGAACTGTCGGTCAGATCGACCAGTTCCGGCACCGTGACGACGGGCTTTTCCTGAACCGCCGACAGAATGATCCGATGTCTTTCTTTCTCGTGCATCCGCTCCTCCGATAATTTGCATGCTTCCATCACGACCAAACATTGTCAATCACAATCAATCATATTTTTTCATTGTGCAGTGCGATATGCGCGAATTTGATCGTTTTTGATTGACAATGACTCTCGGGCCATGTGATCTGATGCCAACCACATCTCCACGCGGCCGCCAAGCCGCGAGGCAACGGACCGGGAGGATTTTCGAGATGCTCGACAAGCAACAGGGCGCGCGACTTGCCAATCTATGGGATGAGACAAAGGCGGCCGGCATGACCGAGCCCGAGCGTCTTCTCTATCGTTCGAACCTGCTCGGCTCCGACAAGCGCATCACCAACTACGGCGGCGGCAACACCTCGGCCAAGGTGCTGGAAAAGGATCCGCTTGGCGGCGGCACGGTCGAAGTCCTCTGGGTCAAGGGCTCCGGCGGCGACGTCGGCACGATCAAGATGGACGGCTTCGCCACGCTTTACATGGACAAGCTGAATGCCCTGAAAGGCATCTACCGCGGTGTCGCGTTCGAAGACGAGATGGTCGGCTATCTCCCGCATTGCACGTTCAACCTCAACCCGCGCGCCGCCTCGATCGACACGCCGCTGCATGCTTACGTGCCGAGGAAACACGTCGATCACATGCATCCCGATGCGATCATCGCGATTGCCGCCTCCAGCAACAGCAGGGAATTGACCGCCAGGATCTTCGGCAGCGACATCGGCTGGCTGCCCTGGAAGCGCCCGGGCTACGAGCTCGGCCTGTGGCTGGAAAAGTTCTGCCTGGAAAACCCTGATGCACGCGGCGTCGTGCTCGAAAGCCATGGCCTCTTCACCTGGGGCGACACGGCCAGGCAAGCTTACGAAACCACCATCGAAATCATCAACAAGGCGATTGCCTGGTTCGAGACGGAAAACACCGGACCGGCCTTCGGCGGCGTGGCCAAGCCGACGCTCGATGCCGCCGAGCGGGTGGCGATCGCCAAGCGGCTGATGCCGGTCATTCGCGGCCTGATCGGCGCAGACGAGCGCAAGGTCGGGCATTTCGACGACAGCCAGGCGGTGCTCGACTTCGTGACGGCCAAGGATCTGAAGCCGCTGGCAGCGCTCGGCACCAGCTGCCCGGATCATTTCTTGAGAACCAAGATCTGCCCGCTCGTCGTCGATTTCGATCCTGCCGCCGCGGATATCGAAAAGACGCTCACCGGACTTCCGGACGCGATCGCCGCCTATCGCGCCGACTATGCTGCCTACTATGAGCGCTGCAAGCACGCAGACAGCCCTGAGATGCGCGATCCGAACGCGGTCGTCTACCTCGTGCCCGGCGTCGGCATGATCACCTTTGCCAAGGACAAGGCGACGGCGCGTATCTCCGGCGAGTTCTATGTCAACGCCATCAATGTCATGCGCGGTGCCTCCGGGGTTTCGACCTATGTCGGCCTGCCGGAACAGGAAGCCTTCGACATCGAGTACTGGCTGCTCGAGGAAGCCAAGCTTCAGCGCATGCCGAAACCGAAGAGCCTTGCCGGACGCATCGCCCTGGTGACCGGCGGCGCCGGCGGCATCGGCAAGGCAACAGCCCACCGGCTGATGCAGGAAGGTGCCTGCGTCGTCATCGCCGATATCGACGAGGCGGCGCTTGCCGCTGCCGAAAGCGAGCTTGCAGCCCGCCACGGCAAGGATTTCGTGCGCTCGGTCAGCATGAACGTGACCAGCGAGGCTGCCGTCGAGGGTGGCTTCGGCGATACGCTGCTTGCCTTCGGCGGCCTCGATATCCTGGTGTCGAATGCCGGCCTTGCCTCCTCCGCCACGGTCGAGGATACGACGCTGGCGCTCTGGAACAAGAACATGGACATCCTCGCGACGGGCTACTTCCTCGTCTCGCGCGAGGCTTTCCGCATCTTCCGCAACCAGAAGGCCGGCGGCAACGTCGTCTTCGTCGCCTCCAAGAACGGCCTTGCCGCCTCGCCCGGCGCATCGGCCTATTGCACCGCCAAGGCGGCCGAAATCCACCTCGCCCGATGCCTGGCGCTTGAGGGGGCTGCAGCCCAGATCCGCGTCAACGTCGTCAACCCGGACGCCGTGCTGCGTGGCTCAAAGATCTGGACCGGCGAGTGGAAGGAGCAGCGCGCAGCCGCCTACAAGATGGATGTGGACGACCTCGAGGCACACTACCGCGAACGCTCGATGCTGAAGCTCAGCGTGTTCCCGGAAGACATCGCCGAAGCAATCTACTTCCTCGCCTCGGACATGTCGGCGAAATCGACCGGCAACATCGTCAATGTCGACGCGGGCAATGCCCAGTCGTTTACGCGCTGATCCGGAGGTTTTGATGAGCACCATGATCGGCAAAACCATCGTTGACTCAGAAAACGAACGTCGCGAGGCGGCACTCCGCCAGGACTATGCCAGCCTGGCCGAAAGCTTGGCGCGCCGTGGCGTCGACATCGACGTCATCAAGCGCAAGGTCGCGGCCTATGGCGTCGCCGTGCCCTCCTGGGGCGTGGGCACCGGCGGCACGCGCTTTGCCCGCTTTCCCGGCAAGGGCGAGCCGCGCAACATCTTCGACAAGCTGGAGGACTGCGCCGTCATCCAGCAGTTGACGCGCGCAACGCCCAACGTCTCGCTGCACATTCCGTGGGACAAGGTCAGCGATCTCCAGGAACTGAAGCAGAAAGGTGCAGCCCTCGGCCTCGGTTTCGACGCGATGAATTCCAACACCTTCTCGGATGCGCCCGGACAGACGCATTCCTACAAGTTCGGATCGTTGTCGCACAGCGACGCGGCGACGCGGCGCCAGGCCATCGAGCATAATCTCGAATGCATCGATATCGGCCGGCAGCTCGGCTCGAAGGCCCTGACGGTCTGGGTCGGCGACGGCTCCAACTTTCCCGGCCAGAGCAATTTCACCAAATCGTTCGAGCGCTACCTCGATGCGATGAAATCGGTCTATGCGGCGCTGCCCGAAGACTGGCGCGTCTTCACCGAACACAAGATGTTCGAACCGGCCTTCTATTCGACCGTGGTGCAGGACTGGGGCACCAACTACCTGATCGCCCAGGAGCTTGGCCCCAAAGCCTTCTGCCTGGTCGACCTCGGCCATCACGCGCCGAACGTCAATATCGAGATGATCGTCGCGCGGCTGATCCAGTTCAAGAAACTCGGCGGCTTTCACTTCAACGATTCGAAATATGGCGACGACGACCTCGACACCGGCTCGATCGACCCCTATCGCCTGTTCCTCGTCTTCAACGAACTCGTCGATGCCGAGGCGCGGGGTGCCGAGGGCTTCGATCCGGCCCATATGCTCGACCAGAGCCACAATGTCACCGATCCGATCGAAAGCCTGATGACAAGCGCCATGGAAGTCTGCCGCGCCTATGCGCAGGCGCTCATCGTCGACCGCGCGGCGCTCGACGGCTTCCAGCAGGACAACGACGCGCTGATGGCGACGGAAACGCTCAAAACCGCGTTTCGCACCGACGTCGAGCCGATCCTGGCGATGGCTCGTCTCGAGAGCGGTGGGGCGATCGCGCCGGTTGCGACCTATCGGGCGAGCGGCTACCGCGCCAAGGTGGCCGGCGAACGGCCGACAGTTGCCGGCGGTGGCGGCGGCATCGTCTGATGTCCACTCCATCGCATCCCAAGAGCAACATGCCGGGCAGCAACCGCTGCTCGGCATGATTTCGCGGATCGGCTCGGATCTCAGGTGAAGCAAGCTGGGAGCGTGATGGCGCACTTTGCGCGCCCTCTTCGACGGCGGCACTGGATCGCCGGGCACAAATGCTCCGGATTCCTCCAAAAAATCGCCGCGCGATGAAATTGCCCCCTATCTGATTTCAATTCCTGATCTATCTTTCCTTTCTATAGCGCCGCGCGTCTCAAAGGTCGCTGCAGCGCTTTGAATTGCTGCATGTTTTATCCACAAATCGACTAGGATTTGAGGAGACATGCGGGAGGTCCAACGGAAAGGGAACCATTCATGGGCATCGAAAGCATTCTCGTATTCCTGATTGTCGGTGCGATCGCCGGCTGGCTTGCCGGGTTGATCGTCAAGGGGTTCGGCTTCGGCCTGATCGGCAACATGGTCGTGGGCATCATCGGCGCCTTCATCGCCGGCTTCCTCTTTCCCGCCATCGGCATCAGCCTTGGAACGGGCGTGCTTTCGGCGATCCTGCACGCGACGATCGGCGCTGTGATCCTCCTGGTGCTGATCCGCATCGTCAAACAGGCGTGACGCCGCATTACCACGACCCATGCCGCATGGCTCGCCCACCCGGCGGGCCGTGCCAGACCAACGGAAGGAAGACACCATGAGCGAACTCCACACCGACAACATCGAAACGGCATTGAAGGCGTTCATGACCGACCATCCCGGCAAGCTCACGCGCGAACAGGCGATCGCGGCGATCCTCGAAAACTGGTTCACCACCCACGGCTACCTGCCGCCCGGGCAGGAAGGCATGCGCCCGGAGGACCTTGACGCCTCCAACGACGACTGAGACAGTCGCACCGATCGTCAACGACCGCGGCGCCTCGCGCCCGCCGACGCGTTCGTCAGTCCAGTGTCCATCACGAAACCATTTCCAGAGCCTGAAGCCCCATCATGAGCCTCACTTCAGTCAAACAATTCTTCTCGCAGCACGCCCCTGATATCGACGTCATCGAACTCGAACAGAGCACGGCAACGGTGGCGCTTGCCGCTGAAGGCCACGGCGTCGAGCCCGCCCAGATCGCCAAGACCCTGGCGCTCCGTGTCGGCGGCGACGTGATCCTGATCGTCACCCGCGGCGATGCACGGCTGGACAACAAGAAGTACAAGGCTCGCTTCGGTACCAAGGCTCGCATGCTCGGCTTCGACGAGGTCGAGGCGGAAACCGGACATCCAGTCGGCGGAGTCTGCCCGTTCGGGCTTGCCAAGCCGCACAACATCTATTGCGACACATCGCTTAAAGCCTACGACATCGTCGTTCCCGCTGCCGGCGCGACCAATGCAGCCGTTCACATCAATCCCGAGCGCATCGTCGAATTGACCGGCGCCGAATGGATCGACGTTTCAGAAACGTAATCAACGTTTCGGAAACGTGATCCGTGCCTTGGAATGGCCACAAAGCTTAACTGAAACCGCAATCGCGTCCCCGCAGTGATTTGCCGGGGCCGGCCGTTTCCATAAGCAGGAGCCCGTCGGGCATGAAGACAGTCGCGTACCCGCTCATCTTCGCCGCCACGATGTCCCCGGCGATGGATCAGTCCCTGGTGCGCCAGTTCGAAAAGCTCGACCCGCAGACCCGCCTGGAACAGCGCTGCGATACCGAGGCGATGGAGCGCATCAACGCCGACAAGTCCAGCTTCAGGCCGGACAAGGTGATCGCCTACACCTTCGCCGATCCAATCATCAAGGAAGACAAGATGAAGGCACCGGGTGCGGTGTTCCGCAGCAAGGGGAAATGGTACAAGCTGAAGTTCCAGTGCCGCACCGATGCGGAGCACCTGGATATCCTGTCCTTCGAATACAAGATCGGCGAGCTTGTGCCGCACGAGAGCTGGGACGAGTTCTACCTCTATCCCTGACGGACCAGACGAGGGGTGCAAACGACGACGCCCCGATCCTTTCGCCATGCGAAAGAACTAAGAGCCTAGAGCATTTCCAGGAAAAGTGCGAAGCGGTTTTCAGTCAGGAAATGCGTAAAAACAAAGAGTTATAGCGTTTCTGCGATTCCGTTTAGACCGGAAACGCTCTAAAGTGCGACAAGCTTATCCTATAGCGCCGCGCGTCCTGTTGGACGCGCAAAGGTCGCTGTAGCACTTTGAATTGCTGCATGTTTTTGCACCTAGATCGGATACGATTTAAGGGAACTGCAGTAGAGATCGCGACGCGCTTTAGAGGACGGCGATCAGAAACAGCAGCGAGCCCAGCGACAGCGCGGCCATGATGCTCATCAGCATTTTCATCATGTGATCTGCCATTTCGTACATCCTTGCCTCTACTCCCTCAGGAATGAACGAATGCTTTTGCGGCGCGGCAGGCCCGGCTGGTCCAGGCTCGAAACGCCCGACTGAAACGATCCCACTGGATCGGGCACAATCTTCTATCAGCGTTCCAAGCTGCGCCGACATGGTTAACAATTGATTAATCACGTCATCTGCAGCGTGGGATGGATGCCTGATGTGCCATGGCGCCTCCACCGGGCCCGCGCATGATGGTCGCAGTCAGCAAGCCGGGCGGTCTTCGTTCATCATCTCGCGCCCTTTGACGGTCCAGTGCGGACATCCCGGCGCCGACGGAGATCGCTTTCAGAGGCGTCGGTTGAGTTGCGTGAGCGAATTTACCGACCTCCCGAACGAGCGGCTGGATCACGTGTCAGCGGAAATGAACCCTTCGACCCAACGGGGGCGCTCTGCACTTTCGGCCATCCAGGTTTTGGCGTGTCTGCTCTCGGACTTAGGTCTGAGAGCGATAGGGACCAAAGTATCCCTCGCCCAACTGTCCTTTGGTCCCGAAAAACAGGCGACCTTGTTCCCTACGGCGAAGGCGGATCGGGTGGCTTAATATCGGCCAGCACCAGTAGCACGACCTCTGTGGGCGGAAAGACATGTGTCCTTCCGGGGGGATCGCTGTGTCTCGACGGAGGGGAAAATGGCCGCGTTCACGCTTAATCTTCAGGACATGATGTTCATTCTGCGTCAGATCAAGATCGCGGAAGGAAACTCGACCGCCCATTCCGGCGCTGCTGCGTTGGAACTGACCGCGATCTATGTGGATGTGAACGGCAATGTCGTTCCGGCGGGCACGCCGGGCGCGACGCTTGCCATTCCCGACCCACATGTTCCCGCCGGCCTGCGCACAGTCGACGGCACCTACAACAACATCGTGCCCGGCCGCGAGACCTGGGGTTCCGCCGACCAGGCGATGCCGCGGCTGCTCGATGCCGATTATCGCAACGACAATGATGGCGACACGATGAACCTCGGCCCCGGTGGCGAGGTGAACAATACCGATTATGGCACGGGCGGCAACGTTGCCGACGCCGACCCGCGCATCATCTCCAATCTGATCGTAGACATGTCCATCAACAACCCGGCTGCGGTCGAAGCCTGGTTCAACAACGAGCTGGCGGTTGCTGCCTGGGAGGAAGCCAATCCCGGAATGACGCCGATCCGCCCGCTGCCGGAAGGTGCATCGCCGGGTCCGAACGAACTGGAGATCACCAACGACGACCTCGCGTCGATCCCCAATATCGCGCCGGACGAAGGTCTGTCGGCACCGTTCAATGCCTGGATGACCTTCTTCGGCCAGTTCTTCGACCACGGTCTCGATCTGATCACCAAGGGCGTCAACGGTACCGTCTACGTTCCGCTGCAGGCTGATGACCCGCTGGTGCTTGGGGCCGACGGTCTGGCTGATACCCCCGACGACCTGCCGGCGCAACTGCGCTTCATGGTGCTGACGCGTGCGACGCCGGACGGCGATTCTCATACCAACACAACAACACCGTTCGTCGACCAGAACCAGACCTATACGTCGCACGCGTCGCATCAATTCTTCCTAAGGGAGTATGAGCCTGCCGGTGGTGTCGCCGGTGCGCCGCCCCACGCAACCGGCCGTCTGCTTGACGGTTCGGCAGACGGGCTGCCCACATGGGCTGACATCAAGGCGCAGGCAAGCACCGTGCTCGGGATCCAGCTGACGGATGCCGACATCTTCAACATTCCGCTGATCCGGACTGACGCCTATGGCGAGTTCATTCGCGGTCCGAACGGCTTCCCGCAGATTGTCACCGGGCTGGGCGCGGATGGCATTCCGAATACTGCTGACGACGCCGTCATCGAGGGTAGTCCAGCAGCCCCGGTCAATACCTTTGCAGTCGGCGCGATCCGCATCGGCCACGCGTTCCTCGACGATATCGCCCACAATGCCGTGCCGGTGTTCGATGCGCTCGGCAATCTCGTCCCGGATGCCGACACTGCGACCGGCAACAATGTTAACACCGATCCGAACACTGGTCGCAAGCTCGAGTATGACGATGAGCTGCTGAACCGCCACTACATCACCGGCGACGGTCGCGGCAACGAGAACATCGGCCTGACGACCGTGCACCACATCTTCCATTCCGAGCACAATCGCCAGACCGACATGCAGAAGATGACCATTCTGCAAAGTGGCGATCTCGCCTTCATCAACGAATGGTTGTCGGTCGATATCACCCAGGCACAACTGAACGCACTGCCGGCTACATTCCCGGCCGATCCGGTGGCCCGGGAAGCACTTCTCAACTCCTTCACCTGGGACGGCGAGCGCATCTTCCAGGCCGCCCGTTTTGCCACAGAGATGCAGTACCAGCATCTGGTCTTCGAGGAATTCGCCCGCAAGATCCAGCCGGCGATCGACGTCTTCGTCTTCAACAGCGTCACCGACATCAATCCGGCGATCTTCTCGGAATTCGCCAACACTGTCTATCGCTTCGGCCACTCGATGCTCACCGATGCCATGCCGCGTATCGATGAAAACGGTGATCCGATCAATCCGGATGTCGGCCTTGTCGAGGCTTTCCTCAATCCGGTCGAGTTCGATCTCGATGGCGCGATCAGTCACGACGCGGCGGCAGCCGCCATCGTTCGCGGCATGACGATCGAACACGGCAACGAAATCGACGAGTTCATCGTCGGCTCGCTGCGCAACAACCTGCTCGGCCTGCCGCTCGACCTGGCAACCATCAATATCGCCCGTGGCCGCGATACCGGCATGCCGTCGCTCAACGATGCGAGAGCCCAGCTCTATGCGGCGTCCGGCTCCACTTTCCTGAAGCCCTACGATCACTGGGTAGACTTCGCCAGCAACCTCAAGAACCCGGCTTCGGTAATCAACTTCATTGCGGCCTATGGCACGCATGACTCGATCGAAGCGGAAACGACCCTCGCCGGCAAGCGTGCGGCCGCTCAAGCCATCGTGCTTGGCGAAACCGTGACGGTCACCATCAACGGGGTGGAGCGGACGTTCGTTCCGCCGGCCGACCGCATCGAATTCCTGACAGGGACCGACGATCCGGCGGTAACAGGCAGTTGGGCTGGCGTCGAAACGGGCCTGAACCTCATCGACCTGTGGATCGGCGGTCTTGCCGAAAAGAAGATGCCGTTCGGCGGCATGCTCGGCTCCACCTTCAACGCCATCTTCGAAGCCCAGCTTGAAAACCTGCAGGACGGTGACCGGTTCTACTATCTCACCCGCACCCAGGGGCAGAACTTCCTCAACCAGCTCGAGCAGAACTCCTTCTCGAAGATGATGATGGCCAATACGGAGCTGGCGCAGCCTGGCGCCGACGGCATCCGTGGCACGGCCGACGACATCATTACACGCCACATCGGCGTCGATTCCTTTGCGAAGTATGACTTCGTGCTCGAAGTGAATGAGGCCAACCAGGCTTATGCCGATCCGACCGGCAACGATCCGGTGCTCGAGGCCATGGGCCTTGGCAAGGTGATCCGCAATAACCCCGGCACGGTGGGTCCGGATGCCAACTATCTGCGCTTCACCGGTGGCGAACATATCGTCGTCGGTGGCACCAATGGTGCCGACACGATCATCACCGACTTCGGCGACGATGCGATCTGGGCCGACGATGGCAATGACCGCGTCGAATCCGGCGCCGGCGTCGACCTCGTCAATGGCGGTGGTGGCGACGATATCCTGACCGACAGCGGCGACACCGGCGACTTCATCAAGGGCGAGGAAGGCAACGACGTCATCGCCAACTCCAACGGCATCGACATCCTGATGGGTGGCGATGGCAAGGACGTCGTCTTCGTCGGCGTCGACGACACCGAAGTGTTCGGCGGTGCCGGTGACGACTTCATCGCCGGCGGCGAGGGTGTCGACCTGCTGATGGGCAATGAAGGCGATGACTGGCTCGAAGGTGCCGGCGGATTCGATACGATCGCCGGCGACAACTCCGAACTGTTCTTCAATTCGGCGATCAAGGGCCACGACGTCATGTTCGCCGGCAACGAAGAGCAGGATTTCGACGCCGAATCCGGCGACGACATCATGGTCCAGGGCGAAAGCGTCATGCGCAACGAAGGCATGTTCGGTTTCGACTGGGCGATCTTCAAGGGCATGGCACTCAACGGTTATGCCGACATGCGCATTCCCATCTTCACCACGGAGGCCGAGGATGTCCTGCGCAACCGGTTCGACAAGGTCGAGGCGCTGTCCGGTTGGGTGCACAACGATACTCTGATCGGCGATGAGCGCGTCTTTGGCGAAGTCGGACCCGATGCCACGGTGGCGACCACCGAAGGCATTTTCTTCAACGACGGCCTCGACCAGGCTGGCCTCGACCGCATCAACGGTCTCGAGGCGATCGTCCGCGTGAACCCGACGACAGGCTTCTTCGAGAGCGGCAACATTCTGCTCGGCGGCGGCGGCAGCGACCTGATACAAGGCAACGGCGGCGACGACATCATCGATGGCGATCGCTGGCTCAACGTCCGCATCCGCATCACTGGAGCCGGTCAGGCCAACACGGCTGGTAACCAGCTTGCAACCGTCGACAGCCTCAAGCATGTGTTCACCCAGGCCGAAGTGGGCGGCAACCCCGCGACCGCCTCCTGGGTCGGCAGGTCGCTGTTCGATCTGATGATATCGCGCACAATCGTGCCCGACCAACTGCATATCGTACGCGAAGTCCTCGATGGCGAGCTGGGTGCCCCCCAGAGCATCGATACCGCCGTATATCGTGGCAACAGAGCGCAATACGAGATCGAAGGCATCGATTTCGTCGACGACAACGACGGGCAGACGATCGTTCGCCATCTCGTTGATCCCGTGACTGCGGTCAGCGACGGCGTCGACAGGGTCAGCAACATCGAGCGGTTGCAGTTCGCCGACGAAACTGTCGAGCTCGTTCCCGGGCTGAACGCGCTGCCGGTGGGGCAGCCGGTCATCGACGGCCTGGCGCAAGTGGGCCAGGTGCTCACCGTGCGGCTGAACGCGGACGGTTCCCTGTTCGGCGTGACCGACGCCGACAACGTCAGTGGTGCCAACCCATCCGGTGCGATCTTCTCGCCCTTCATTGTTGAGTGGCAGATCGAGACCGATCCCGGCGTCTTCGTGGATACCGGTTTCCGCGGCGTGTCATTTACACCATCGACGGAAGGCGATTTCGCGGTGGGAGCGGATGTTCGCGTCCGCGCAATTGTTCGCTACACCGATGGCGACGGCATCCCGAGTTCGGTTCCCTCCGTTCCAACCGATCCGCTGGTCCCCGCGACCAATCTCGCAGCAACCGAAGGCGACGACGTCCTCGTCGGGACCCCGCTGAGCGACACGATCGACGGCCTTGGGGGCAATGACGTGATTTTCGGCCTTGCCGGTGCCGACGAACTGATCGGCGGCACGGGGGACGACGAAATCTTCGGTGGCCTGGGTGACGACACGCTGGCCGGCGGCGTCGGCAACGACATCCTCGACGGTGGCGACGGACAGGACACTGCCGTCTTTAGCGGTGCGCGGCAAAACTACACCTTCGAATTCAACGCGGAAGGTCAACTCGAAGTCGTAAGCACGGTGGTCGCTGAAGAGGACGCCGTCATCGGGATTGAAGCATTCCAGTTCGACGACGTCACCGTCACCCTTGCGCAGGCGCTCGCCGGCTTGCCGACACAACCGACGGAGGGCGCCGACACCATCGTGGGGACGGCGGGCGACGACGATATCGACGCGCTCGGTGGCAACGATACGATCAATGCACTCGGAGGAAACGATACCATCGTCGGTGGCCTCGGAAATGATACCATCGACGCCGGTGCCGGTGACGACGTGATCCTTTGGGAGGCCGGCGAAGGACGCGACATCATTGAGGGCGGCGCCGGCACAGACCGCCTGCGGATCCGTGGATCCGGAGAGGACGAGACTTTCTTCATCGAATCGAGGGCCGACTACCTGAGCCGCACCGGCATCGCGGCTGACGCCCTGCAGGCAACTACCGACATCGTGATTTCGCGCAGCGTCGGCGTAGGGCCGACCACCGTGATTGCCGAACTCAACGGTATCGATGAGATCGACGTCAACGGTGGCGGCGGCAACGACACCTTCGTCGTCTCGGGTAATTTTGCGGGGACGGACCTTGATCCAAGTACGATCACCATCGATGGTACCGCTGGCGATGACACGATCGACATCACGGCGCTCGATTCGCAGCACCGTATCGTTTTCCGCTCGAACGGCGGAGACGACACCATCATCGGCACGCTGCGGCCGCAGGACGTGGTGGAACTGGCCTCCGGCACGGTGCTCTCGGGCTACACGCTGAGCGGCAGTGGAAACGGCAGCAAGACGCTTTCGAACGGGACGCACTCGATCACCTTCACCGGTGCGGTGCCGCCTCAGTTCTTGCCGTCGGAAGACGACCCGGCCGCCGGTCCGTTCGTTTACACGGCGAGCGACCTTGCCGGTCTCAAGAACCTCGTCAACGGTCAGCCGGCTTTTCCGGATGACGACGATACCGAAGGCTTCGAAGGCGTGCGGACGCTGTCAGGCTTCGGCAACAACATCGACAACCCCACATGGGGCGCGGCCGACACGCCGTTCATCCGCATCACCAATGCCCATTTCGGCGCCTACAACCCGGCGACCGGCAACCACAACGTCAATCCGATCTTCGCCGGCCTCGACCCGCGCAACATCAGCAACATCCTTGGCAGCCAGGAACTCGACCTGCCGAAGAACGAGAAGGACGCCAACATCTTCTTCATGGCGTTCGGCCAGTACTTCGACCACGGCCTGGATTTCCTCGGCAAGGGCGGCAACGGCACGATCCAGATCGGCGCACCGGGCAACGGCGCACCGGGATCGGGCAACCCGGCCGATCTGACACGTGGCACCGTCGACAGCATCGTCGACGGGGTACCGCAGCACCTGAACAAGACCTCGCCCTTCGTCGATCAGAACCAGGCCTATGGCTCGAACGAACTCGTCGGTCAGTTCCTGCGCGAAGGCAACGGGTCCGGCGGACTCGGCTCGCATCTGCTTCAGGGCGCGGCGGATCCGTCGAACAGCAACTTCAAACTGCTGCCGACGCTGCGCGAATTAATCCTGCACCACTGGGAGAACAACACGGTCTTCCACTCGGCATCGCTGCCGGGCGGGCAGGTGGCGTTCCAGACCTATTTTGCCGGTCTGGTCAACAACGGCGTCATCAACGAAGCGATGCTGCCGGCGATGACCTCCAACTTCATGGGCAGCACCCATGCGCTGCTTCTCGATACCAACCCGTTCATCAAGCTGCTCGACCACTATGTGGTCGGTGACGGGCGCGGCAACGAGAACTTCGCGCTGACCTCGATGCACACCATCTGGGCCCGCAACCATAACTTCCATGTGGAAGGTCTGGTGGATGCCGGCTTTGAGGGAACGGCGGAAGAACTGTTCCAGGCGGCCAAGATGATCAACGAGGCCGAATACCAGCGGGTCGTCTTCAACGAGTTCGCCGACATGTTGCTCGGCGGCATGCGTGGTGACGGCACCCACGGCTTCGAGGAATACAACCCGGATGCAACGGCCGGCATCTCGCATGAGTTCGCGGCCGCGGTCTACCGCGTCGGACATTCGCTGATCGGCCAGACGATGACCGTTCTCGATGCCAACGGACAGCCGAAGCAGGTGGCTCTGTTCGATGCCTTCCTCAACCCGAGCAATGAAGCCGGCGTGTTCACCGGTCCCTTGCCTCCCGGGTACGTGCCGCAACCCGGCTACGAGCAGCTCGGCGTCAACTCCATTCTCGGCGGGATCATAACCCAGCAGGCCGAAGAGGTGGACTTCAACATTGTCAACGCGGTCCGCAACGACCTCGTTCGCATCAATGCCGACCTGTTCGCCTTCAACGTGGCGCGCGGATGGGATGTCGGGCTCGGCACGCTCAACCAGGTCCGCATGGATCTGGCGGCCTCCCAGGATCCTTATGTCTCGGAAGCACGCGGCTTTGCCGGCAACCTCTCGCCTTATACCTCCTGGGAGGATTTCCAGACACGCAACGGGCTGAGCCAGGCGGTGATCAACCAGTTCCGGCAGGCCTATCCGGATCTGGTGCTGCAACCCGGCGATATCGCCGCGTTCCAGGCGATCAATCCGGGTATCCAGGTGGCGATGCAGGCCAATGGCACCGGCATCGTCAAGGGCATCGACCGCGTCGACCTGTGGGTCGGCGGCCTTGCCGAAAAGCATGTCAACGGCGGCATGGTCGGGCAGACCTTCTGGGTCGTCCTGCACGAACAGTTCGACCGGCTGCAGGAAGCCGACCGCTTCTACTACATCAGCCGCTTCGACAACTTCGACTTCTACGAAAACATTGTCGACGGCGAGGAATTCGCCGACATCGTCGCGCGCAACACCGGCATGACGGATCTGCCGGAACACATCTTCGAAACGCAAGAGCCTGACGATGACGATGACGATGATGACGACGATGATGATGACGGCGATCCCGTTGGCGGCGGCGATGACGACGACGACGATGATGACGATGACGATGACGATGACGATGACGATAACGACGACGACAGCTGCGGCTCCGGCGACGGTGACGGTGATGGCGACGGTGGCGAGACGCCGTTGCCGGTTGCGGCGCGCACGCTGATCGGAACATCTGCGGCGGATGTGCTGCTGGGGGGTGTGCTTGCCGACGTGCTGCTGGGCGGGGCGTCCGGCGACATCCTGTCGGGCGATGGCGGCAGCGACGTGCTGCGCGGCGAGGACGGCGAGGATGTGCTGACCGGCGGTGACGGCGACGACGTCGCCTCGGGCGGGGCGGGCGATGACGAGCTCCACGGCGGCACTGGGGCCGACATGCTGTTCGGCAATGGCGGCGACGACCTGATCTACGGCGACGCCGGCAACGACGTCATCGAAGGCGGGGCGGGTTCGGACAAGGCCTGGGGCGGTGCCGGTAACGACATCGTGCTGGCCACCAAGGGCGACGGCGCCGACAGCTACTGGGGCGGCGACGGCGTCGACACGCTCGACTATTCGGTGGCGACAGCCAAGCTGACGGTCGACATCGGCACCGGCTTCATGGGCCGCGGCCAGGTCGCGGGCATCGAGGTGGGAACCGACACGGTCTACGGCTTCGAGAACGTCATCGGTGGCGCGGGCCATGACGACATCACCGCCTCCAATGCCGTCAACATCATCGACGGCGGCCTGGGCGAGGACGTCTTCCGCTTCCCCTCGGTTGCGGCGGCCGACGGCGACACGATCTACGGCTTTTCGCCGGGCGACCGCATCGACTTCTCCTCGATCGACGCCAAAACCGGACAGGCGGGGGTGCAGCACTTCACCCTGTCGGCCGGCACGACGCTGTCCGGCGCCGGCCAGATCGTGGTGACGCATGAGACCCGCGACGGCGCCGACGTCACGGTGATCCGCGGCAGTGTCGACGCCGACCCGGATGCCGACTTCGAACTGGCGGTATCCGGCACC
>NZ_MBST01000030.1:0-2237 GCF_001695865.1 Ensifer sp. LC384 | reverse complement strand
GGTGAGCGTCCGGTGAGCTGGTTTTGTTGAGGCGGTTATGTGGCGCAAGTTACGTCACAGATGATTCATTTGTGACGTAACAAGGTACGAATGGCCAAGGTTGAGATCCTAACGGGTGCTGAACGACAGCGCCGATGGTCCGCGGAGCAAAAGCTGTCGATATTGCAGGAAGCGTTCGGCGCGGATGGCAGCGTTTCGGTGGTGGCGCGCCGCCATGATATTCTCCCCCAGCAGATATATGCCTGGCGAAAGAAGTTCTCGCCGCCCAAGTTGGAAGCTCCGAAGAGCGCATCGTTTATCCCGGTTTCGGTTATCGCACCGTTGGAGAGCCCCGCCGACGGCTCTAAGAGGAGCGGTCTTCGGTCAAGGTCCAAGGACGTTGAAATCGTTCTGAGGAACGGCCGCGTGCTGAGAATTGCCGCTGACGCGGATCTTGAATTATTGTCGGCGTTGATCGCCTGTGTGGAGGCGGCATGATTGGGCCTTCTGGAAATGTGCGGGTCTATTTGGCTTGCGGGGTGACCGACATGCGGCGTGGCATTGCCGGACTGTCGGCGTTGGTCGAAGCGGTCATAAAGGAGGCGCCGGGGTCTGGCGCGATCTTCGGGTTCCGCGGCAAACGCGCGGATCGGATCAAGCTTCTCTGGTGGGATGGCCAGGGGTTTTGCCTGTTTTACAAGATTTTGGAGCGCGGATACTTTCCTTGGCCGACGGCGAAGGATGGTGTTGCCCATCTGACGCAGGCCCAGCTTTCCATGCTCGTTGAGGGGATCGATTGGCGCCGACCGGCGTGGACTTCCGCTCCTGGCCGAATGGGATAAAGTCCTTATTTTACAGGGAATTCCAGGCAAATTGCTGGCGATTGACGCGCAAATCAGCTACTTTTGGTGGCATGGAAACAACGCCGCTGGACAGTCAGGACGAGCTATCTGCTTTGCGCGCGCTCGTCGCTGAACAGGCGGCGAAACTCAGCGCGCAAGAAGCCGAAGTCAGCAAGCGCGACTCCATTATCGGTCTTCTGCGCGCGCAGTTGGAACTGCTGCGCCATCGACAACATGGCCCTTCTTCGGAAAAGATAGACCGCAAAATCGAGCAATTCGAGCTGATGCTGGAGGAGATCGAGGCTTCTCGCGCTGAGGCCGATGCGCGCTCTGCGAACTCCCCCTTGCCGGAGTTAGACGACGAACCGGACAAGCCGAAGCGCAGACCGCTGCCGGATGGCCTCCCAACTGAAGAGCTGGTCTACGCGGCACCCTGCAATTGTCCGACTTGTGGTGGCACATCTTTCCTGAAGGCGGCTGACAAGGTGGTCCAGGTGATGGAGCACGTACCGGCGTCCGTAAAGATTGTCCGCCATATCGAAAAGCGCATGGTCTGCAAGGACTGCGATACGACGGTGTCTGGCGAAATGCCGACCTTGCCGATCGGACGAGGCAAGCCCGGTCCGGGGTTGCTCGCGCATATCATGGTCGCCAAGTTCGACGATCACATCCCGCTCTACCGTCTCTCCGAGATGTACGGCCGCCTGGGAATAGACATCTCCCGGTCTGTCATGGCGGACTGGGTTGGCCGTGTGTCCGTTCTGCTTTCGCCCCTCATCTTGCTGATCAGAGCCCATATCGCCGCAGTCGACCGAATACACACGGACGATACCCCGGTCGATGTTCTCGACCCTGGGCGGGGCAAGACGAAAACCGGCAGAGTCTGGGTCTATGTCTTCGATGGCAGCGGGTATCAAGATCCCACTCCCAGAGCTATCGCCTATTACTATAGCCCCGACCGCAAGGGCGCGCATCCGGCAGACCACCTCGCTGACTTCAGCGGCGTGATGCATGCCGATGGCTACGGTGGCTATAAGAAGCTTTACGGCAACCAGATCGTTGAGGCCGCGTGCATGGCGCACGTGCGCCGCAAGTTCCATGACGTAATCAAGCTGAAGCCATCACCGATAGCCGAGGAGGCGCTGTCTCGCATCGGCGCGCTCTACGATATCGAGGATCGTATCCGCGGCATGCCGGCCGCCGAGCGCCAAACGCTGCGACAAGAGTACGCTGGGCCCATTCTGAGAGACCTGAAGGTCTGGATCGAGGAAACGCTTCCGACTTTGCCGCAGAAACAGAAGCTGGCCGAGGCGATGCGATATGCTCTCTCGCGGTGGGCGGCATTGAGCGTTTACATCGACGATGGGCGCGTCGAGATCGACAACAATATAGCTGAACGAGCCATGCGCCCGCTTG
>NZ_MBST01000029.1:0-81713 GCF_001695865.1 Ensifer sp. LC384 | reverse complement strand
GCCGGACCTGAGTCATTGTGCACTCCTTCTCTAAGTATCTGTAAACATTGGAAGCGTGTCCGCGTCAGCACTGCGACACGGGCGGCCCTTTCGGGCTATAGCGGCTTGAACCGTCGCCAAAGTCAGGTCGCTGGCGCGGATTTGATACGGCGCGCCGGGAACCACCTGTTCGGCAGACAATACGTTCGTCTTGATCAGATGGCGTATCCGGTGATTGGTCACGCCCAAGACCGCCGCAGCCTCTGTCATGGTCAGCCATTCGCCGTCCTTGTCCGCTGATTTGTACGCGTGGATTGCGCGAACGCGCCTCACAGAAGCGACCCGGTGCGCGGTCCAGGTTTTTCCTTGCCCCGTGGGCATGCCCATTCGATTGAGCGACGCGGCGATATGTTCATCGGACCAGCGACCCGCCATGCTGCGCATCACCGCCAGGGCATCCTCCGTGGTGGCACAACCGTGTTCACCGGTCCGAGGCTTGCGGACCTTGAGCTCCGAATGCTGACCGCCCTTCCAATGGATCGTCAACACCACATCGCGCACCGCATCATCGACATCAACAACAATGTCCGCAATCAAAGTACGAAGCAATTGCTGGCGCACGCGCATGGTCACATCGGGCGACTCCCAGGCCGCTAAGAGATTGTCGGCCAAGTTCGCGAAGGTGCCTGGATCGACCTCTATTGTCGAAGGGCTGTCGGCAGGCTTGCGCTCCTCCAGATCCCGGACGCGGCGTAGCGCAGTTTCCCAATTCTTCTCAAGCTGCGCGGCAATGAGACGGTTGTCGGGATCGCATGCCGCATAGCGACGCTCAGCCAGGCTGGCCTCGTAGCGAGCCTGTTGTAGCTCCAGATCGTGAATGTGCCGCTGGTCTTCTTGCCGCTCCCGGTGCATCCGCTCTGCTTCAAAGGTCGCTTCGATCGCTAACGGTTCTACCGCGCGCAACAACTCGCGCGCAACCGCTGCATCGACCTTCGGGCCACCGAACGTCATGCACCGGCGCAAGCCCATCATTCGATTCTGCTTGTCGCAGCGATAGACGGGTCGGCATTGTGGGTTGCCCGTATAGTAGACACTCAGTCGCTGCCCACACCGTCCGCAGGTTAGGAGACCCGATAATAGCGCTTTGCCGCCGCGGCCCGATTTAGTCCCGCCCGAGCGGCCATAATTATTGAGCGCCAATTGCTGTTGGTTGCGCTCGTATTCGTCCCAACTGATGTAACCTTCGTGATGGTCCGGGATCATCACCTCCCAGGTGCCGACGGGCTTGCCGTGCCCGTAACTGCGCCGAGCCCGTCCATCGACGATGGCAGTGCGCTTCTCGCTCTTCCCATAGACATAGACGCCGGCGTAGAAAGGGTTTTTGAGGATGCCGATCACATTGCGATAACGGACAGGCTTCCATACGAAGTTGGTCATGCGCCCTTCATCCGACGGCCGCGGGAAGTGAATCTGATCTTTCGTCATCGACAGAAGCACCTGGCGCGCACTTCCAAGCTCGTGGAAGCGGGCGAATATGGATCGGATCACCTCTTGCAGACGCAGATCGGGGTCCAGCCCAAGCCCCGCCTCCCGATGCCATATGTAACCGAACGGCACAGAAAGGCGCAATTCGCCACGCCGCGCTTTCGATCTGGCGGCATCGAGCATGCGAGCTCTCAGCACGCCTAGTTCGAACTCGCTGATACTACCCTTCATCCCGAGCAGCAGACGATCATTGGGCCGGCATGGATTATAGACACCGTCGTGGTCTATGACGCGGGCTTCAACAAGGCCGCAAAGTTCGAGCAGATGATGCCAATCACGTCCGTTGCGTGCGAGCCGTGATGCATCGAAGCATAGAACGGCACCAACCTTGCCGGCGCACAACAGGGCGACGAGACGATCGAAGCCGGGGCGGGCGACAGTTCCGCTGGCGGAGCGTCCGAGGTCGTCATCAATGACCTCAATGTCGCTGAAGCCGCGCTGTCGCGCGACGTCAACAAGATCATACTGCCGTCGCTGGCTTTCCAGATTGGTCATGACCTGCGACTGCGTGGATTGCCGCACGTAAACGATGGCCTTGCGCGCGAGTAACGCTGCCGGCATTAAATCAGTGCTGGTCATCGTTGAACTCCTCGACGACCAGACCAGCCGCCTGCATCAGCAGGCAAGCCAGTGTTGATATCGCCTTCTTGCGATCCTTGTCGCTTAGTCCGTCTAGCGTCCGGGTTTTGAATATCAGGTCGAGCTGCCGGTTCGACGCCGACACCAGCGTGTTGCGGGATCTCATCATCTTCCTCCTGAGTGATTCTATGTTCACCTCGGAAGAGTGCCGCCTTCGCACCGCCTGAGACCAGTCTGTTCAGTTCGATCAGCGCCGCAAGATCGACGCGTGCAAGACCCATGGTCATGCCGCCGCACACCAAAGGATCAATCATCCACTCCGAAATCGCGATCACCACACCTGGCGGCCCCAGTACCTTCAAAAACCGACCTGTCGCTCGCTCCTCTACGCGGCAAATGGAAACCCTCTGGCCGAAATACGGATGCCAGCGATAATAGACCTCGACTTCATCGCCGACATGGGCAGAATGAACGGGGCATTGGAATTGGCCGAAAGAACTGGCTCTTCGCCGGCTCCGACAAGGGTGGCGAGCGCATCGCGGATATCCTGACCATCATCGAGACGGCCAAACAACATGGCCATAATCCGGAGGTCTATCTGACAGACGTCCTGACTCGGATCCAGGATCACCCCAAGGATCGCCTTGAAGAACTGCTGCCGTGGCAGTGGCCGCCGGCAAAAGACCTGCACGAGGCTGCGTGATGGCCCGCTCGAAGACTATCTACACACTCAAAGAAATCGCGGGCATGCTCGGGGAGAACCTCGAGCTGCTTGAGGAAGTCACCAGCAACTCGGACAATATCGCCGAAGGCGAAATGGTCCACGTCCGTGACGGAAGCGAATACGGTACAAGAGGCCTGACTGGCGATGGCGTAGAGGGGCTCCAGGAGCTTCTCGCGGACATACGGACGTGGGACGGCGGGATCCGCCAGTTTCTCATTGACGAGCAATGCGATCCTGAAATGATCGAGCGCATTATGGCCGACGAGGTAAAGCGCAACCGCTAGCTAAACACCTACGCCTCGAGCAAAAAATGCGCTCGCCGGACGCTCACACTTGATGAGCGATGAGGCGACAGCGTTCATAGCCCTTGGCGAGAACTATGCCAGGCATGACACCGTGAAGCATTCCAGCCGCGAATACGTTCGGGACGCCGCCCATGTCAATTCGGTCGAAGGTTTCAATTCCCGCGTTCGCCGCACGATTGCCGGCGTCTTTCATCATATCAGCCCGCAGCACGCCGATCTGTATTTCCACGAGATCGGTTTCCGCTGGTCACAGCGCATTGTGACTGGCCAGGCTGTGCGCAAAAGCCGAAATGGCGTGGAACGCATGAAAACAATGTGGTCACGGGTACCGCCGGCGCTGCAATTGCTGCAGGTCTTTCGCGCTGCTACCGGTCGGCAAATGCGCAGAAGTCCGGATGGCGGGATCATCGTCAAATCAGCAGTCGCGGTCTTTGGTTGATAAAGGCCCGATACATTATGCGATCTTCTGTAACGGGCGTTTCGTCAATCCCTTGTGGGCGTAATCCCTCGCCGAGTGCTTGCTTCTGTCCGCAGTCGGAGCTTTGCCGCTGCTCTATGGGGTCTGCTGAGGACCGGTTGGCCAATCTTTTAGAGGCGCAGTCACCGCGTGCTGCTCGTCGCATAACGGCCTAACCCATCCATCGTCCCGGCGAAGGGACCTTGCTCCGGAGGGCTGATGGCTGTGCCCGTCCGAAAGCCTGTGTTGTCGTCTCCTCCGATCAAGCAGCCAGGGCCGGCGCTCCCTTATGAGCAATGAAGTTGGTTCTGTCCCTGAGCATGCAATGCAACACCACCGCCAGCTTGCGGGCCAGCGCGACACGCGCCTTTCTGGGACCGGCACGTCTGGCGACCGCCAACGCCCAGCCCTTCAGATCGGAACCTTTGACCGGTCGCGTCAGGATGACGTTGGCCGCCTCGTAGAGCGCGGTTCGCACGCTGCCATCGCCGATCTTCGAGATGCGACCGCTATGATCGGTCTCGCCCGATTGATATTTCTTCGGCGTCAATCCGAAATGCGGCCCCACCGCGCGTGATGAGCGGAATCGCTCCGGCGCATCGACGGCCGCCACGAACGTCAGTGCCACCAGGACGCCAACGCCTAGCGTCGTCATCAACCGAAGTGCGTTGTCGTCCTGACGAGCCATGGCGCGCAGCGTGCGCTCAAAACCTGCAAATTCATGCACAAGCGCGTCGCGCACCTTCAGCAGTGCCGTAGCGATCGCTTCCAAGGTCGAATGGCCTGCAATCAGCGCGCGGATGCGCCCCGCGAAAGTGCGCCGCGTCGTCGGCCCTACCTTGAGGCCGAAGCCGCGCAGGATGCCCCGGATGCTCATCTCGATGTCGTGAAGCTTACCCTGAATGAGCTTGCGGGCGGTCAGCAGCGCACGCACCTCCTGGGCGGCAAGAGATTTGCAGTGGACCGGTCTGAACCAGCCAAGCCGCATCAACTGCGCAATGCCCCGGGCGTCCTTCTTGTCGGTCTTGACCGGCATCGTCTTAAAGGCTGCACGCACGTGGCGCGTCTCGATCAGCTCGACGGAAAGACCTGCTTTCACCATCCCGGCATGCAGCCACTGCGACAAAGGGCCGGCCTCCAGACCAATGCGCTCCATCGCCACGCCGTGCTCGCCGAACCAGGCGATTAGCGCATCGGGTTCGCTGAGGATCTTCGCTTCCCGCACAATGCGGCCATCCGCATCCACCACGCACACGCTTGAGTATTCCAATGATACGTCGATGCCGGCATACTCTTTCATGGTCGTCTCTCCGTGCTGCTATGGAGCAGGCCACTCCTGACTCCGCGACACCATCATTGTGAGGGACGACCACCAGCCCTTCAAACCTGGCGGGCCGGCTTCCGCCCGTTACACCATCTTTTGAGCGCGAACGGTAACATCGAAACAGTCCTCGCGGATCGAATTGCCAGCTTCACAGCCTCAACGCGAACTTCCGGGCAGACCGTCCATAAGTCCATCTCAATATCCCGTATCCAAGGAGCCAAGAGAACACGCCTGCTCCACCAAAAATTAGAAGCAGCAAGCCGGTTCCAAGATCCATCCACATCGCCACGAGTTGCTTGCGCATGACATAGTATGAGAGCTGGTAGACCGGATGAGCGATCAGAAACGCCATAACGTAGTGGAAAGCCACCATAGCCAAGCCGCCGACCAGGCCCATGACTATGGATAGAAACGAGCCAACGGACGCAAGCCGCCTCTTTTCGGCCAGGGTGGGCGGGCGCTCGTTAACTCTTATGAACCTTTCCGCCGAGACGCCGCCGACGGCAAATATCAGTCCAATGGAGACGCCGGTTCCCATGCTGTTTGGAAGCGGCGGCGAGCGCGACGAAAGCATAGTGGCGATAGAAAGGCGTCAGGTTGGTAGTCTCAGGCATCGGTAGTTCCACTCGCGTTGGCAATCTTAAAGGGCGAAAGAAAAGCTAATCTTAGGGCGAGTTGTAGGCAGAGCTCGGATGCCCAGGACTCCGCCATCCCCGGTCCCACGGTCCTTCTACCTTTCCTTCATCGCGCCCGATGCGACTTCGGCCAAGGGCGAGAACAGATACTCCAGAATGCGGCGCTGCCCGGTCTTGATCTCGATGGTCAACGTCATTCCCGGCGCCAGCGGAACGGCTTTGCCGTCGACCAGAATGTCGGTTTCGATTGGCTCGATGATCACGGGATAGACGAGGTTCTGGACCCGCTGGGCGTTGCTGACCGGAACCGCCGATTGCAGATTGCCGGATGACATTTCCTCGAGCTGGCGGGCATCGGGTTCGGGGATGGCGTCGGTGGCGACACGAATGACCTTGCCGTGCAGGATGCCGTATCGGGTGAATGGAAACGCCTCCACCTTGATGACAGCCTCATGCCCGGCCTCGACGAAGCCGATATCGCGGTTGGGCAGATAGGCCTCGATCTCCAGTTTCTGCTCGCTCGGCACGATCCGCATCAGTTCGGTGCCCGGTGTCAGCACCTGTCCGACGGTGGTGATCGCCGACGCCTGGACAACACCGGTTTCCGGACTGCGGATGGTCATGGCGGACAGGCGCCGGCTGGCCTTGGCCAGTTCCTGCACCGCCTGATCGGCCTCGCGCATCGCTTCGGCGAGCCGCTGCATGTTCTCCGATTGGAAGGTGCTGAACTGGCTGTCCGCCTCCGCCTTCAGCACATCGAGTGCGGTCTTTGCCTCCTGATGTTCGCCCTTTTGGCTGACGAGATCGCGCTCGGCTTCCTGCAGGGTTTCCTGGGCGTCGATCATCGCCGCCTTCGTGCCGACCTCGACATCGACAAGCCGGCTGCGCATCGACACGCGCTGGGACAGCGTGGAGACGAATGTTTGCTGAGCAACGATCGTGTGTTCCAGCCGGTCAACCTGGGCGACACTCTTGCGGTATTGGGCCTTCAGATTGGCGATCGCGCCGGAAAGCTTCGCCAGTTCGGCGTCGTAGAGTTGCTGCTCGCGCGCGACCGTCGAGGCAAGCGTCTCCGTGGGGAAAGCGATGACCCGCGGTGCAGGGCCACTGGCGCTCGCCCACAGATCGCTCTTGGCCCATGAGGCCACGGTATCCCGTTGCGCCTGCCGCCTGACGATCTCCGCCTGCAATGCATCAAGCCGCAGTTTCAACGCCTGCTCTTCAGCCCGCGCAGTCGTCGGATCGAGCTCGACCAGCACCTCGCCCTTCTGCACCCGGATGCCGTTGACGGCATTTGCGGTGGTCACCCTGCCCGGCTCCTCGGACTGCACGATCTTGACCCGGCCGACTGGCTGGATCTTGCCCTGGGCCGTAGCAACGATATCGAACTTGCCAAAATAGGCCCAGATCAGCGCGAGCGCTGCGAGCACGCAGATCAGCCATATCATCGCCGCTCGTACCGGTGACGCCGGCGTTTCCAGGATCTCGATTGCCGCCGGCAGGAACTCGTTGTCGGCCCGGTTGGTCTGCTTCGTGGAACGGCTTGAAGGACGGCTCATGCCTGTGCCTCCGCGGCCACGTCGGACATGCCGTTCTGCAGCCGCCACAGATGGGCGTAGAGACCATCCTTGCGTGCCAGCAACTGATCGTGATTGCCGACCTCGACAATACGGCCTTCCGACATGCCGATGATGCGGTTGCAGGCCCGGACTGTGGCCAGTCGGTGCGCGATGATGATCACCGTTCGGCCGCGCACGATCTGGCGCATGTTGGCAAGCACGATGCGCTCGCTGTCATAGTCGAGCGCGCTCGTCGCTTCATCGAGGATCAGCATCGGTGGATTGGTCGAGAGTGCACGGGCAATGGCGATCCGTTGCCGTTGACCGCCCGACAGGTTGGCGCCGCGTTCCTCGATCATCGTCTCGTAGCCGTTCGGCAGTTTGACGATGAACTCGTCGGCACCCGACAGCCGGGCCAGGTTGATGACGGCCTCGCGCGACATCGCCGGATTGGAAAGGGCGATGTTGTCGTGGATGGTGCGGTTGAACAACAGGTTCTCCTGCAGCACCACGCCGACATGGGAACGCAGCCAGGCGGGGTCGACTTGGGCGATATCCTGGCCGTCCACAAAGACCTGGCCGGAATTGGGGATATAGAACCGCTGCATCAGCTTGGTGAGTGTCGACTTGCCGGACCCGGACGGGCCGACAATGCCGATCACCTCGCCAGGTTGAACATCGAGATCGACGTTTTTCAAGACCTCAGGTCCGTTCGGCGAATAGCGGAAACTCACATGCTTGAAGGAAATCGCGCCGCGTGGTTTTGGCAACGCGACAGGCTGGGCCGGTCGCGGCTCGGACGGCGCAGTGAGGATATCGGCCAGGCGCGAGACCGAGATTTGCACTTGCTGAAAATCCTGCCAGAGCTGCGACAGCCGCAGGATCGGCTGCGCCACCTGGCCGGCGATCATGTTGAACGCCACCAGCGCGCCGACACTCAAGCTGCCATCGATCACCGCTTGGGCACCGAAGAGAAGCAAGGCAGCGCTCGTCAGCTTGCTGACATACTGGATGGCATTCTGCCCCTTGGCGGCCAGCATGGTTGCGGCAAAGGACGAGCGCACATAGGCCGCCAGCCGTTCTTCCCATTGCGAGGCGACAACCGGCTCGATGGCTGAGGCCTTCAGCGTCTGCATGCCGACGACGGATTCGACCAGGAGCTGCTGGCTAAAGGCGCCACGGTCGAACTTCTCGTCGATGCGCTCGCGCAGGAACGGCCGGATGAGAAAACCTATGGCGATGTAAAAGGGAATGGAGGCAACGACGATCCAGGCAAGCGTCGTCGAATAGGCAAACAGCACGGCGATGAAGACGAAGGCGAAAATGAAGTCGAGGCCGCTGAACAGCCCCTGCCCCGTCAGGAACTCGCGGATCGTCTCGAGCTCGCGCATGCGCGCCACCGTCTGGCCGGCCGCGCGGGTCTCGAAATAGTTGAGCGGCAGGTTGAGCAGATGCCGGAACAGGCGCCGTCCGAGCTCGACGTCGATGCGGCTCGTCGTGTGCGACAGCGCATAGGTTCGAAGATATTGCAGGATGACGTCGAACAGGCCGATGACCACCAGACCGATGACCAGAACCGTCAGCGTCGAATAGCTGCGGTGGGCGAGAACCTTGTCGACGACGACCTGGAAGAACAACGGCGTCACCAGCGCAAACAGCTGGATGAACAGGCTGGCGATCAGCACATGGCCGAGCGACCGGCGATAGCGCCAGATCGACGGCAGGAACCAGCGGAACCCGAACCCGGTCGCGGACGCCCCTGCGCCCAGAAACTTGCGCTGCAGCAGGATGAAGCTGGCGCCGGTACGCTCGAGCAACTCGCGCGGCTCGAGCTCCTCGGTTTCCATGTTGGTCGGATTGACCAGCCGCATCTGACCGGCGGAGTTCGCCCCCGCCAGGATCGCAAAGCCATCATCGGGCAGGCACGCAATCGCTGGCGTCGGCAGTCCGCTCAGGCGCCGTTCGGAAACGCCGGAAACACGTCTTGCCTTCAATCCCACCAAGCGAGCCGCCCGCAAGACATCGTCGGCGGCAGCGTGCTGGCCGAGAGCCAGTTGCTTCGACAGCACCTCCGCCTGCGCCGCGATCCGGTAGTAGCCGGCAACGAGGCAGAGTGCCGTCAGGCCGGGATCAGGCTGTAGCTGCGGCACCTCTGTTGTTGGAGAGGTATCTCGAGGAAGCGGAGGGGTGTCCATGGAACCGCGCAAAAATCTGGAGGCAAAAGGGGTTTGCGCTGTACGGCGCCAAACAAGCGATCTGCCCACCCCAAACAGCGGCGGGCAGATCGTTGATACGGAAATAAGCAGAGCCAGGTTTATGCGACGGCTGTCGATGGCTGGCCGGGTCGATAGGTGATGGTGGCATCGCCCACGAGGGCACGAGACCCATCACCCTTGAGGTAGCTGCTTGTACCTGTGATCGCCGAACCGTCCGCGAACTGCTGCGCGCCAGCGGGTGACGGCACCAGTTCGATCAGGCGGATGTCAGCCTCCTCGAGCGTGCGCAATTCGCCGGCGTCGGTGACGCCGTTCTGGTTGGCATCCTGCCAGACGCGGAACTCGCTCCAGCGCGCGTCACCGGCATCGAGCTGGTTGTTGTCGTTGGTATCGAACACCAGCCGCAGGGCTTCCAGATCGGTGATCTCCGCTTGCTCACCCGCGAGTTCATCAGACGTCTTCCACATGGTGAAGGCCAGTTCCTTCGCCTGGTTGATCAGCCCATCCGGACCTGCACTGCCATCGGCGGCAACGTCGATTGCCAACCAGCCATCGGCAGGACCGGCCCAGGCGCTACTGTCAGCGATACCGTCACCATCCCAGTCGAACCGCGGGCCATTGCCCGCCTCGAACTCGGCAGACGAGAACATGCGAAGATCAATGTGATCGTCGCCGTCAAGGTCGAGCATCACCGGCTTGTAGCTCCGGACGCCAAATCCGCTTTGAACGTACTGCGGGTACAACGACAGGACATGTCGATCGTCGTACGTGTAAGCGACACCATAGAGAGTGTTCATAACTCCCGGACCATATCTCGGCCGCGAACGATCGTTGTCGGAGGTTATGCGGTTGTAGGTATCCCTTGCATAAGTTCGCATCGCGCCAATGCGGTTCCATTGAAGGGTTGTAAACAACGGCTCCTGGATCCCAGCCAAATCGCTAGTGGCGCGGGCATCAAAGCCCGCGTAGCCGGCATAGGGCTTGCGTCCTTCGGCATAGCCCCAGCCGCGCCAGTGTTCGAACGGATTGAGACCGCCATTTCTGATGTCGGCGTACTGCTGAAGATAGAAAGACGAATCAAACCACGCATTCGGCCGTCGTCCTTCCTTCCATCCGAACTGGCTGAAATGGTCGATCGCCGGCGCATTCCAGCCCGCGGCGACATCCGGGTTCGCGGCCATGTAATATTCTGGGTCGAATGTGGCGAGCTGCCGTGCCGTCGGTTGGCCGTCGTAGCGGCTCTCTTCAACCACCCCATCGTCGCGCCGCTGGAACTGCGCCGTCACCTGCTCGGCCGCATTGACGTACTGCTCCAGATACGACCAGGGGTGGCTGTTGCTCACGTCCCAAAATTTGGCGAAACGGGAGTTGTCGCCTTGATAGGCGGCCGTCGTCGTCACTGTACCCGCAGCATTCTTGACCTCGACGAACTTCGACCATGGTTGATTGTTGTAGACGTTGAACGTCGTTGTTTGGGTGGTCCCATTGTCGTATTCGTTGGCTTGCCACGCGAGTGCGCCAGCCGCATTGTAGACTTGGGTAATTTTGACCCAATCCTGGGCATTTGCCGGATCGAAGCTATAGACATGTCTCGACCCGTCATCATTGTAGTTGGTCTGGATTACGAGGCGGCCGCTGTTGTCGATGTATTGTTCGTAGCGTGACCATCCCTGATTGCTATCGACGTCGTATTGGATGGTGTTGTGCGTGCCGTCGTCGTTGGTCTGATCGACAGTATGGAGGTGGCCGGCCGCATTGTAGTTCTGCTGATGCAATGACCAGGTCTGGGCATTCGCTGGATCGTAGGAATAGGTGGAGCGGGTGCCATTGTCATTGAAGTTCGATTGAACCAGGACACGGCCGCTATTGTCCTTATGCTGCTCATAACGTGACCAGCCTTGGCTACTGTCGACGTCATAGGTGATCGTGTTGAACGTGCCGTTGTCGTTGGCCTGATCGACGAAATAGAGCTGTCCCGCGGCATTGTAGTAAGATGCGTTCGTGGACCAACTCTGTGCGTTGGACGCATCCAAGACGGTCGCAGTCCTCGTACCGTTGTCGTTGAAGACCGATGACTGCGTGGTGCGCCCCTGGGCATCGATCAGGTGCTCCCGCCGGGTCCAGGTCTGATTGCCAAACGCGTCATATTCGACCTTGCTGGTCAGTGCGCCCGCTGCGGAAAAGACCTGCGCTTCGAAGAGCGACCCACTTGCATGATAGTAAAGATCGGTCCGGGTTGCATTGTCATTAAACAGCTTCTCGAGGGTCCTCACGCCCGCCGCGTCGAAGGTCTGCTCTGCGCGGGTCCAGCCACTCTGGTTGTAGGGGTCGTAAACGACAGCGCTCGTCTTCTTGCCGGCGATGTCATGGAAGGTTTTGGAAAGCAATGCCCCGTCAGCGGCAAAGTTCTGGATTTCATGCACCTGTCCGCCGGGTGAGCGAAAGTAAAAATCGCTCCGCCCGCCATTGTCGAGAAATTGCTTTTCAAGGATTCTTACGCCCGTCGCGTCGAACGTCAACTCCGCGCGAGACCAGACACTCTGGCTATAAGCATCGAAGACGGTCGCGTTGGTTTTCGTGCCGGCCGCGTCATGGAAGGTTTTCCAAAGCAAGGCGCCATCGGCGGCAAAGCTGTGCACCTCGTAGACCTGGCCGCCCGGTGAACGATAGTAAGATTCGCTCCTGCCTCCGTTATCCAGGAACTGCTTCTCGACAATTTTCACATCGGCCGCGTCAAACGTCTGTTCTACTCGCAACCAGACGTCCTGGTTGAGCGGGTCATGAAGCACCGCGCTCGTCCGCTTGCCCTGCGTGTCGTAGAGCGTCACCGATGTCAGCGCACCGTTGCCGGCAAATGTTTGAGACTGCTGGATTTGACCGCCCGGTGACCGGTAAAGGAGCTCCGTGCGCGTGCCATCGTCCAGGAACTGCTTCTCGAGCGTCTTGATGCCGGCGACATCAAAGGTCTGCTCGACGCGCGACCAGGCGTGCTGGCTCAGTGGGTCGTGCAGGACGGCGCTCGTGCGCTTACCCTGTGCGTCGTAAAGGGTGGTAGATGTCAATGCCGCATTGGCAGCAAAGGTTCGCGATTCATAGATCTGCCCGTCCGGTGCCCGGTAGAAGAACTCCGCGGTACTACCGTCGTCAAGGAACTGTTTCTCGAGGATCTTGATGCCGGCGGTATCATAAGTCTGCTCGACTCGTGACCAGGCCTGCTGGTTGAGCGGATCATAAAGCACAGAACTGCGGATGATGTTGAGATCATCAAGCACTTCCGTCGCGAGGACCGCGCCGGTCGCCGCCACATAGGACGTGCGCGTCGATGTTCCGTTCGGCGCTCTGATCTGTTCATCCAGTGTCCGCCCGGCACCATCCACCGTTTTGATATGCAGGACGTTCCCAAACCCATCAACCTTGATCTGCGCCGTCTTGGCCACCGTCCCGCCGATTTCCCTGGTCACGACCGTTCGCTCAACCGCACCGCTGCTAAGCTTGGTTGTCGTCTCCACAAGTTCGTAGAAACCATCGTTGTTGCCGTCCTTTTTAAAGACGTTCGCAACGCCGTCGTGGCTTACTTCAAAAAGGCCGCGAGCCTTCACACTTCCGTCGCTGTTGGTCTCCGTGACCATTGTGACGATGCTGCCATCTATCCGGGTTCTGGCCTCCATGGAGACCTCGAAGCGACCGTCACCATCGATATCAACGGATGTCGTTTTGAGGCGACCATCGGCCGATGTGGTCGTTTCAGACGCTGCCGGAACCTTGTCGTTCCAGTAAGTTTCGCCATTGAACTTTTGATCGGATCTACGGGCACGAGAATTATTTGTTTCTGACGTCAGTCGGATTCCGGATGCAAGGACGGTCTCTCGAACGGTTCGGTCGATCACCCCGTCCCCGTCGACATCTGTGGTTTCCACGTGCGTCCTGCCATCGGCGCTGGTTATTTTCGTGGTCTTAGTGCGGAGGTTTCCGGACTTCAGGTCCGTATCCGCGATGACAATTTCTCGACTGCCATCTGCGTAGATTGCGTTCTCCTGTACCTTTCGCGTATCCGCAGTCCCGTCACCATTCCGGTCAACTTCGGTCACGGACGATAGTCCGTTGGCGGCCTGCGTCGTTGCGATCCGGCCCGTCATGGTGCCATTGTCAAAATTCGTGACCGTGGTCAGCTTACGGCCCTCGACTGTGGTAACAGTCTGCTCCATCTGATCGGTCTGGCCATCACCATTGGTGTCGCGGTCGATTTGGACCAGCCGGTTGTCGTCGGATACTGTGGTGGTGACCCCTTCGAGAAGTTGACCTGAGCCGTTGCGGACGCTGTAGACCTTCACCGAGCCTCCGTCCGCACGCTGACGCGATACAGACGTCGTAGATCGAGAAGCAATACCGTCAATTCCGGAAACGTCCTGAACTGTCACCGTTCTGCCATCTGCGCTCGATGAGATGGTCATCGTCGACAGGACAGCGCTATCCGTTGCCAGTGATGCGATGGTGCGCGTGGACGTGCCGTCCGCATCCAGAACAGTGGTGTCGGTTTGCCTCTGGTCGACAGTGCCATTGCCGTCGGTGTCGAGCTGCTTTGTCGTGACGAGGCCATTGGCAGAAACGATCGTTGTAAGGCTACCGGCACTCTGACCATTCTCAAACTGCTGCTCAGTCGTCGTGCGCGAGCCGTCTGCGTTCAACGTCGTGACTTTGCTCTTCCGGCCACCATACGATCCCGTGCCGCTATCGTCCCATTGCAGATTTTCGGTCAAACCATCACCGCTGACCGTCGCAACCTCCCGACCCTTCAGCACCAACGAGCCGTTCTCATTGGTTTTATAGTCGGTGGTGGTCGTCTTACCGCCATCGGCACCGATGGCCGTCAGTTTCGTCACCTGCGCATCCGCGACACCATTGCCGTCGAAATCGTAGGTGTAGGTCTTGGAAAGGCCGCTGCCGCTGGTATCGATGACTGTCTGACGGGCAATCGTCTGACCGTCGGGGCGATAGTCGGTCAAAACCTGGTGCGTCGTCCCATCATCGTACAACTGCGTGAGTGTGAACTGATCTGCGACCAGGTCGCCATCGATATCCTTTGTAACGTTGACGATCCGCTTGTCGGCGCTCGTCCAGGTCCCCACATAGCTTTCGCGCGACCAGTCGGCATTGAAAAACAGGCGGTCGTTTTGAGTGGAACCATCCTGGTGATGGGTGGTCGCGTCTGTGAAGGCGCGCAGCGTGGCATAGTTGCCATCGGCATAGACGATCTGCTTCGTCAGGCCATTCGCGCTGACGGTCGTCCTTATTCCCTCCTTCAGGATCCAGTTTCCAGAGAATTCGGACTGAAGCGTCGTGGTCACGCCGTCTGCTGCGATCGACGTTTCCACCCGCCTGTGCAGATCTGGCGTACTATCTCCGTTGAAATCGAAGGTCTTCGTCGTCATCAATCGGTTTGCCGAAACGATGGTCACGCTGGCACTTAGCGCAGCTCCAGATGCGTTTTGCTCGGTGACCGAGCGCACCTGTTCCCCGTTGTCATTGATCTTGTCCTCGATCCATCGATCACTGACACCGTTTCCATCCTGGTCGATACCCTGGGTTACGTGCCTGCCGTTAGCGCTCGTGTTCGTCTCGGACCTGGCGACAAGCCTTCCATCGGCGGCATAGCTTTCCGCTGCAGAATAGGTCGACCCGTCAGCATTCAGCGCTTTCCACTGGCGCATCGTGTTATCGGTGACACCGTCACCATTGAGATCCGATACGGTGCTCGATACCAGTCCATTGGCCGATGTCGAGACCGTGGACCGCGAAGCCAGACTGGTGCCTGCCATCGTGGATTGGGTCACTGCCTTGGAACCGTCGTTTTCAATCATGGTGATGGTGATAACGGTTTTGTCGACAACCCCGTCGCCGTTCGCGTCAGTCTCTTGGACTATCGAAAAGCCGTTCCCGCTCGTCGTGACCATGTTCCGGCTGAGCAGCGTATCGTTTGCTGAGGCTTTCGATGTGGTAACCGTGTTGCCGCCATTGTTGTGCAACATGGTATGTGTCTCTGTGGTGAAATCGGTCGACCAGTCGCCGTTTACGTCGTCAAAGTCTTTCCGGTAGAGCCCATTTGCGTCCGCATAGGTAAATGTCCTCGAGATGAGCAGCCCGCTGTTGGCGTAGTTACGGGTGTCAGTCGTTTGCCCGCCATCGTTTATGGTCGTCGTTTCCCAGAAGTTGGTTTGTCCATCTCCGTCGGTATCCCGCTGGGCGAAAGTGAACGAGTGGGTGGCATTGACCGAGGTGGTGCTCCTGCTGAGAAGCGATCCGCCACCGCTTCGCTCCTCCACCGTGGTCAGCTGACTGCCATCGGCATTGAGAACCTTCTTGGTGGTGGCGAGCTGATCTGTCTGACCATCCCCATTGACATCAGTCACCCGGCTCACCGTGAGGCCATCCGCGCTCGTCGTGATGCTATTCCGGTTCAGCAGCGTGCCGTTTGCCGAGGTTTTCGCTGTGATTAGTGTGTTGCCGCCAGTGTTGTGCAACACGGTATACGTCTCGGTGGTGAAATCGTTCTCCCAGTCGCCGTTTACGTCGTCGAACTCCTTCTTGAAGAGACCGTTTCCATCCGCATATACGAACTTCTTTGAGATCAGCGCCCCGCTGGCGGTGTAGCGGTGGCTGTCGACCATCTGGCCGCCATCATTCGCTCTCGTCGTGCGTTCCCAAAGATCGTTGTTCCCGTCTCCGTCGGCATCAACTTGCGTAACCGTTTCAGAGCGATCGACACTGATCGAGGTCGTGACCTTGTTCAGAAGCGTTCCGTTACCGCTGCGCTCCTCCACCGTGATCAGCTGACTGCCATCGGCATTCAGCACCTTCCTGGTGGTGGCGAGCTGATCTGACTGACCGTCGCCATCGACATCAGTCACCCGACTCACCGTGAGGCCGCCCGCGCTCGTCGTCGTGCTAACCGTGCCTTCGACGCTGGAAACCGTACGGGTCGTCGAACCGTCCTGGTTGAAAACCGTGATATCGCTCACACGATGATCGATGGCGCCATCACCATTCCGGTCGCTGGCCGTCTCGATGACAAGGCCGTTACCACTGGCCGAGACCGTGGTGCTGTTGAGAAGCGCTCCGTCGAGTGCACGTTCGGAGACGGTGCGAATGCGGCCGCCATTGCCATTAATGACAGTGTTTTCGGTAGTTGTCCGTTCCGCAGTGCCATTACCATCGGCATCGGTTGCCACCGATACGGTCAGTCCGTCGGCACTCAATGCCGTCGTCTCACGGCCAAGCGTTGTGCCATCCGCTGCCACGATGACAACGGTTTCTGTTTTGCTGCCGTTGGCGCCAATCACCGTCGTGCGCCGTCTGTTGACACCGCCACCACGGTTTGCATCCTCCGTGACCGTCACGCTTTTGCGGTCGGCGCTGATTACGGTTTCTGAAGAACTGAGTAACGTGCCGTTGGCCGACCGCTGAGCGACGCGCTGTGTGCGGCTGCCGTCGGCATTCAGCTGTGTGATATCCGTCGACGTGACATCTGTCGTGCCGTCGCCATCGATATCCATTTGAGTGACCACGGTCAGGCTGTCCGCCGAGACTGTCTTCACGACCCTGCCAAGCGACGCGCCGGAGGTGCTGGTCTTGGAGACAGTCTGAGTCCGACTTCCATCAGCGTTCTGGACGATGGAATCAACGATCGTTTCGTCGACCGTTCCATCGCCGTCGACGTCGCGGCGGGTCGTCTGCGTCAATCCATCCGCAGAGACCACGTTCGACGTCTTTGTGATAACCGTTCCGTCGCGCGCCAGGGCCGTGACGGTCGTTGTTGCCGAACCGTCGGCCGCGACGGCGATCACTGCGGTCTCATCCGCGAAGCCGTCCCCATCCTTGTCATCGGAGATTGTCGTGTTCGCTCGGTCGACGCTCTTGGTCGTCACCCGCCGCGAGAGCAGGGCACCGTTGCCGCTACGCTCCTCGATGGTCTCCATCCAGGTCCCATCTCCGGCAACGCTGGTCACGTTGCTCGAAACCCGATCGATAGCATCATCACCGGTGAGATCAGACGAAACGATCTTGGTAAGACCGTTCGCACTATTGGTCGTGATTGTCTTGGTTCTCAGCGAGCCGTCTTCGTTGCGAACATAGGAGGTCGTCGTGACCGCGCCATCCGCTGCCACATCCGTTGCAACGGACCGGCGCTCATCGAACGTGCCAGTGCCGGTGTGATCGAGATCGACCGACTGCGCTCGTCCGTTCGCTGAAATGGTCTCGACGCTTCTGGACAGCACCGTCCCGTCGGAACCTGCCGTCGTCACGGTCTTGGTGCGAGCGCCGCCTGAGCCGACAACCGTCACTTCCGTACGGACGAGATCGAATGTGCCAGTGCCGGTGGAGTCGATGTTCGTCGTTTTCGTCAAGCCGTCGGCGGTGGCAGTGCTCACGACACGCTTCAGAAGTGCTCCGTTCGCGCTCAGTTCTTCGACGGTCGTGGACGTGGAACCGTCTGTATTCGTGACAAACACCTGACGTTCGTCGGTGCTGCCGTCGCCGTCAGCGTCCAGCAGCGTCGTCACAGCGGACTTGTCACCGCTTCTGATTGTCGTCGTGCGATCGGCAAGCGTACCGTCCGCAGCGAAGTTCGAGACGATCCCGGTCCTCGAACCATCGGCGCCAACTGCGAGCGTCACCGTCTGATGGCGGTCATAGGTACCGTTGCCATCGTCGTCGAAGCGAGTCGTGGTCGTTGCCTTGTCGGCGCTGACCGTCACCAGTTCGCGGAAAGCCAGCACACCCACCTTGTCGAAGCCGGAGATCTCCGTTGTCGTCGAACCGTCGGCATTGCTGACTGTGTCGCGCTTGATAATGTAGCCTGTGGCGTCCGCCACCAGCACTGCGTCGCCAACCGCGCCCTTCGTACCATCGGTCCGGGTGAAGGTGGTCGTGCCGGTGATCGCCGAGCCGTCACTAAAGACGCGGCCCGCGCCGGTCGGGGTCAAATCGATCGACTCAATGCCAAGGGACGCTAACGACACAAGTTGCTCGCCCACCATCACCTTGAATTCGTTCCAGCGCACGTCGCCTGCGTCGAGCTTGCCGTTATGGTTCGTGTCGAAGACACTCTTCAGTGCCGCGAGGTCGCCGCTGGCGCCTGGGTCCCATTGCGCGAAGGCGAATTCTTTCTCCTCCGAAATCTTGCCGTCGCCACCGAGGTCGATGACAAGCACGCCATTGCCATCACCGGCCCACGCCGTCCGACGCTGATATCCGTCACCGTTTGTTTCTAGGAACGTCGAGGACGAGGAGAGCGGATTGATGTCGAGACCGTTGCCGGTGAGGTCGAGAAGAACAGGCCAATAATGTCCGCCTTTCCCTCTGTTGTCGAAACCGCTGCGATCGTCCTTCTCCTTGCCCGGATGTCCTCGGTCCCACCGGCCGCTACCGCTTGAACCAGTGCCGGCGTTCGCCCCACCTCGGCCAGAACCTGAAACGCTACCACTAGGTGAGCCTCCTCCCCCAAAACCATTCCCTTTAGCAGTATCGCCGGGGCTGTTTCCGCGATCCGGCCTGGAACTCGGTGTCGGCCCCTCTCTTGGCGTGGAGGCATATCCACCGCCGGACCCTCGACCGCTGCCCGAACTCGAGGTCTGGTTGTCACGACTCGGCGTTGACGATGCGTTGGTACGCCCGCTGGATCCACTATTCCCGTAATTACCTGCTCCATAGCCGTTGCTTCCGCGGTCATTGCGATCCTCGCCTCGCGATCCGCCTCCGCCGAGGCCGCTTCCCCCGGATAATGGGCTTCCGATGGTGTTGTCGGGGCGAGTTTGCTCGGGCTGCGGTTGCGGCAAAGCTGGTGGAGCGACGGGCTTCAGATCCAGCGACACCAATAGAATTGGTTCTACCGGGTCGATGACGATCGGGTGGATTGAATCAAAGATGTATGGAGCAACCGGAGCGATCGGCGCAGGCAGATCGGGGACGAACATGTACGGTGCAACAGTAGTCGGTTGTAGAGTAGTTGGGCTGATCGTACTGTCCGGCAGAACCTCGGTTAAAGGCGGGTGTAGTGACGGTCTGTCAGCGGGATCTATCTGTTCTGAAGGCGTGTCGTAGCCTGTCCCAGGCCCTGTATATCCTGAAAACCTCGGACCGCCAATCGCCGGATCCATTTTGAAATAGGGGTCGGCATCAAATGGATCAGGTGTCAGGTGCACCCTCCAGCTTTGTTCCGCATAGGCGAAGGGTTCAAGATCGTAATCGATCAGCATTCGCATGCCGTTTTCGAATGCTTGGCCCGTTGCGTATACTCCGATGCCGCCGAAAAATATGCCCGCTGCCGGACCAAGGAGGTTGCCAAGCGAGCCGAAAACAATACCGCCGAGCACTCGACCGGTTGCGCCCGCAACCTCAACAACCTTGTCGGCTTCAGATTCGGCTTCGCTTACATTCTTAATTTCGAATGCTGCCCCGACAACGGAGAAGAACACGAGACCTGACTTAGCTATGCTTAGAGCAATCTGCGGATTCTTCTCAATTTCCGCAGCAAAACCAAGTGCCGTTCCCAACAAGCCAAAAAGTAAATCTTGGGTGAAATCCAAACCGGTGTACGGGTCGAATTTAGGTTCTGGCGAACTCATCGAGTAACACTCCGACGATTGTTGATAGAAATAACGACGAAAATGCTGGCTATCAAAATGGCGATGTAAATCCCGGCCATTAGTCCACCCATAATAAAAAGTGTCTTGACAAACTGAAATTCAAAATCTTCTGGTCGTTCAACACTATTAAACCATGAGCAACCCAAGCCGTCTGGGCCTACAAGCGACCAGGTAGACAATGTGAGAAATAGAAATACGATTGCCAGGAGTGAACCCACTACGGCGACTAGCGGATATTTTTGATTTTCAGTCAGCGCTGCGACAGACAAAGGTGCGGCCAGTAGGTTCCCCGCATGAACGGTGCAAAACGCCACCACCAAACCCACGCCACCGAAATACGCGGAGAGATACAAACGTTCACTGTAACCGTAAAGATTTCGTATCGCTAGGGCGTCGCATTTGTACCGGCTAAACAATGTCTCCGACAGTCCACCAGTGATGTAATCGTAAATGTCGAAGTGCAAAAGGTAGTATGAGGATATCGGCGCCAATATTATTAGAAATGCAGGAAGTTGTGCTCTGTAGAATAAATACAAATACCGATTCACGCGCAGATCCCTGATTTCAGCTGTGCCTTGGCCGCGCAATCCTGCGTTAAAGCTCACTCGCAGCCACTATTCATTCCAACGGTACAGCCCATATCTGTTCAGGCCGCCACCCTGACGAGCAATAGTGCAGAATCCTAGCGACATGCAACTATTGTTTCAGTGTGGCGCGCTTGAATAAACCGATATATGTCAGTGAGTTATTCTATGAGGAACGCCTGCGAATAGTACGACTTTTGCGATTGCGGTTGGCAATCAAATTGGTCCGCACGCAGAACCGTTATGCAATTGGATGATCGGGCCCCCTCGCAGAACCCTCGGAAAGACCGGCCTCGCAAAGGGCCGGAACAAGCAGCGGTGATTACTAATTAGACAACGCAGCCGGTTGCACTTGATACATTATGCGATCTTCGTGGCCCAAAGGGTGAACATCGCAGCAACAAGGGTTCCAGGACTCGTGGCGCAATTCTGTCCGGCGCGTAAGGCGCACGCTTAGGCCTGCAAACGACAGCATTGCGCCGCCATTTCCGCCATTCAGACCACCGTTGCAGCTTCCCGTGCTAAGCCGGCACTAAGGCCTCGAATGGAGTGGTAGCGGTTACGCCGCCGGTCACAGGTCCTGAAACACCGCCCAAGGCGTTGATGTCAATGCGAGCATCCGAAATATCAAGCAAGTACTCCTTCGCGGCCTCGTCTAGGCTATCCGCCCGCGTGGTCGTTGCCACCGTGGGCGGCGATGAACATGGCGACGGCCGACCGGCAATAGGATTCGATTTCGTTGTCGTCCTCTGCTCTCGCCTCATCGAAGCGTGCGATAATCAGGAGATCGGATCCTTTGAAAAGCGCGGCAAACAAGCGGGCGGACCGGAGAGGATCGGGCACGTTCAGAACCGCCTTCGCGTGCAACTGACGCAACAGGGCCTCGATTTGGGCGATGACATGGGCGGGGCCGGCTTCGTAATGGAGCTTGCTTAACGACTTTTGATTCGTCTTGTCGGCCATGATCATGGCTTCGACACTGCGGACGTCCGGGCTCAACAGCGTGCGAAGCAGGGATGATCCCACCGCCATGAGCTGATCTTCGGCCGAACCGTCGACGCCTTCAAAAAGGGCCTGTGGTGCAAACTGATGGCAGCGGGCCGCGATGGCCGCGCTGAACAGCGCCTCCTTGTTCTCGAAGTGCCGATAGATGCTGAGCTTGGATATCTTCGCTCGCTGGGCGACCTTGTCCAATGTCGTCGCTTGAAAACCCAATTCCACAAAGAGTTCGCACGCGGCGTCGACTATCGTTTGGCCAAGCGCCTCGTTGGCCGGCCGGCCGCGCCGGCCCTGGCTATTTTCGGTCACGACAATTCCAGTACTTGACAGTATCCTAATTCTTACATTAAGATACCATGTAGTATCCAAAATGTGCAAGCCAATGGGTGGGTTTCAACCATGTCCTCTAAATCAAATTTCCCGGGCCGCCCGGCGAAATCGAATGCGGGCATCGTCCGGTCGGTCAACACAGTGATGGGGCGACTTTCTCGCCGATGCCGAGACCCTGCTCGCTGCCCGTCTCGAGCGCGTATCGTTGGATGATTTTGCGCGCCAGGCTCAGCCCAACCCCCTCCAACCACAACACCGAGCCCATCACCATGGATGACGTCATCATCATCGGCGGCAGTTTTGCCGGTCTCGCCGGCGCCCTGCAGCTCGGCCGTGCCCGCCGCAAGGTCACCGTTCTCGATACCGGTCTGCCGCGCAATCGCTTCGCCGGCCACTCGCATGGTCTGCTCGGCCACGATCACAAGCCACCGCTGGACATCCTGGCCGAGGCGCGGCAGCAGCTGGCGCGCTATCCCACGATCAGGCTGGTCAATGCCCGGGCCGACAGCGTCTCCGGCGCCATCGACGATTTCTCCGTCCTCACTGCCGATGGCGCAAGCCTTGGGGCGCGCCGCCTGATCCTGAGCTATGGCGTCGCCGACCAGATGCCTGATGTTCCGGGCTTTGCCGAAGGCTGGGGCACGTCCATCGTGCCCTGCCCCTATTGCGACGGCTTTGAAGTCGCCGGCCAGCATTGGGGCCTCGTCTGGTCCGGCCCGCAGTCGCACAATCAGGTCAGGCTGTTCCACGATTGGACCGACAGGTTGAGGCTCTTCGCCGATGGTCACGACATTCCGCCCGATATCCGGGCCGATCTGGCGCGTCGCAACATACCTGTCGTCGAGGGCCGGATCACCGAGATCGCCCGTCACGGGGGCCATAGCGCCACCGTCAAGCTCGATACCGGCCCCGATGTCGCGGTCGACATCCTGTTCGCGCATCCGCGCAACAAGCCGTCCGCAAGCCTGCATGAATCACTGGGTCTGGCCGCGGTCGATACGCCCCTCGGCATCGCCCTCAAGGTCGACGAGCGCCGCGAAACCAGCATGCCCGGCATCTACGCCGCCGGCGACCTCGCCAACCCCCTCATGCCCTCGGTCACCACGGCATCATGGCAAGGCGCGATGGCGGGTATTTTCGCCCAGCAGTCGATGCTGGTTTGAGAGCACAGATTGGAGATGAGCATGGCCGTCGAACCGGACAGCGCGGGTGTGCGCTTCCCTCCGCCCTTCGTCTATCTGGGAGCGCTGCTGTTGGGGCTGGCGGCGGAGCGGTTCGTCACCCTGCGCTCTTTCGGCATCGACTGGCGGTTGCTGGTCGCGACGGGAGCGCTGCTGTTCGTTGCCGGCGCGGCGATGATGCTTGCGGCGGCGGGGCTGTTCCGGCGGCTGGGCACCAACGTTCCGCCGTCGCAGCCAACGACCCTCATCGCAACGACCGGTCCTTATCGGTGGACCCGCAATCCCATGTATCTCGGCATGGCGCTTATCTATGCCGGCCTTGCGATCGGCTTCGACGGGCCGATCGCCTTCGCCTTGCTCCCGTTGGTGCTGATCGCGATCCAGACGCAGGTGATCGCCCGCGAGGAGCGCTATCTCGAAGCGAAGTTCGGCGACAACTACCGCCGCTACAAGGCCGAGGTTCGCCGCTGGCTCTGACTATTCCGCCGCTGCCGCCTGCGGGGCCTTCTTGCCGCGGCCAACAGGACGACCGTGACGTAGCCGACGTGTGCGCCCGCAGCGCGCCAACGCCCTACATTGCCGGTCAGCGGAGCGAGCCGACGTGCTGTATCGTCAGACCATGGGCAGATTTGGTTACCGCTTGCCGCCACAGATGAGCCGTCGACGCACCGCACGCCGATGTCTGCTTTCGAGAAGCGGTAACCGAGAGCGGACAGACTGCCACCGTGAAGAGTTTCGGGCGCCGGCAGGCGTACGAAAGTCCCCGAGGAAGGAACCCGCGGGCCACAGTCGAAGGCTATGGAGATTTCGCTCTACGGCTGATTGGTGCGGTGGCGCGAGCGCAGCCAGAGAGTGGAGCGATCGATGCGGGCAGGTCGCTTCGTTGCGCGTCCGCGCGGCTTTGGCGGCACGGCACCCGGCTCGTCGCAACCCTGTCGGCAGCGATGATCACCACGGACGCATGCGGGTCGGTTGCCGGAGGCGTGAGGCCTGCGGCTGAAGACTTGCCCATTCCATGCCGGGTCATGAAGCCGTCTCCCGGTTTGTCGCCGTCGCATCCGGTGGTCCGCGCGGCTGCCTCCGGCGTTCAAACACCTCGATGACGATCATTCGTCCGCCGCAGCAGGGGCATGGGGGGCGGAAGTCATCCGGTTCGCCCGGTGTGCCGTCATCGATCGGTGTGGCGACGTGCAGAAGTTCGCGCGCGAGCGCGAGGCTGGTCTTGCGGGCTGAGCCGGCGAGCAGGCCGTAGTGCCGGATACGATGGAAGCCACGCGGCAAGAGATGGAGCAGGAAACGGCGGATGAACTCATCGACCGCGAGCGTCATGATCTGCTGCCGGTCGCAGCCGTCGCGGCGGTAGTCCTTGTAGCGGAAGGTGACGCCAGTTTCGTCGAAGGCGATCAGTCGGCGGTTCGAGATTGCGACCCGGTGGGTGTAGCGGGACAGGTAGGCGAGCACTACCTCCGGCCCCGCGAACGGCGCCTTGGCATAGACCACCCAGCGCTTCTTCCCGACCAGCGACAGATGCCGCAGGAATGCCTGCCGCTCGGCGAGATGAGCAAGGGTGCCGAAGAAGTCGAGCCGCCCGGCGTCGTTCAGAGCGATCAGGCGAGCGAGGAATAGCCGTCGAAACAGCTTGCCGAGTACGCGTACCGGAAGGAGAAAGGCCGGGCGCGATGATATCCATCGGCTTCCATCTGGCGTGATGCCGCCGCCCGGAACGATCATGTGGACATGCGGATGATGCGTCATCGCCGATCCCCAGGTGTGGAGCACGGCGGTGATGCCGATGCGCGCGCCGAGATGCTTGCGATCGGCCGCGACAGTCAGCATCGTCTCCGACGCCGCTTTGAACAGCAGGTCATAGACGAGCGCCTTGTTCTGGAACGCTATGTCGGCGACCTCGGCCGGCAGTGTAAACACGACGTGGAAGTAACCGACGGGAAGCAGATCGGCCTCTCTTTCGGCAAGCCATGTCCGTGCCGCTGCACCCTGGCACTTTGGGCAATGCCGATTGCGGCAGGAGTTGTAGGCGATCCGCCACTGACCGCAGTCCTCGCAGGCCTCGACGTGACCGCCGAGGGCAGCAGTGCGGCAGTTCTCGACCGCCGACATCACCTTCAGTTGCGGCAGGCTCAGATGTCCTGCATGCGCGCGCCGGTACGCCGCCCCGGCTGCACGGAAGATGTCGGCGACCTCGAGCGAGGCACGCAAGGCTCAACTGTCGGGGAAGGCTTCCGGCTTGATCAGGCCGAGCTTGTCGAGCGGACTTGTGACCGTGCGGACCGTCCTGGTTGCCACCTTGGCGTAGAGGGCGGTGTTGTTGAGCTTTGCGTGCCCGAGCAGGACCTGGATGATCCTGATGTCCGTCCCATCCTCCAGCAGGTGGGTGGCGAAGCTGTGGCGCAGCGTATGGGGCCCGACCCGCTTGGCGATGTCGGCGGCCTGGGCCGCCTCCACCACGATCCGATAGAGCTGCCGCGTGCTGATCGGCTTCATTGCGTGTTGGCCGGGGAATAACCAGCCGTCGCGATGCATCACACCCTGCTGCCTCCCCACCTTCCACCACTGGCGCAGCAGGGTGAGCAGGTCCTCCGAAAGCATGGCATTGCGATAGCGCCCACCCTCGCCACGCTCGACGCGCAGCAGCATCCGCTCGCTGTCGACGTCGGTGACCTTCAGCATGGAGACCTCAGCGACACGAAGGCCAGCGCCATAGGCGACCGACAATGCTGCCTGGTGCTTGATGCAGGTGGTGGCATTGAGTAACCGGGCAACCTCGTCGCGGCTCAGCACCACAGGCAGGTTACGCGGATGCGCCAGCCGGACGAGCCTGCGTGCCAGGTCCGGGCGGTCAAGGGTCCGGGTGAAGAGGAAGCGTAACGCCGACACGATGCTGTTCATCGTCGGAACGGGAACGCCATCCTGCTGCTGTTCGATCTGGAACCGGCGCAGGTCGTCGGCGGTTGCCGTGTCTGGTGAACGCCCGAGGAAGGTTGCCAGGCGACCGATGTCGCGCAGATAGTTGCGCTGCGTTTCGCGTGAGAAACGTCGCATGTTCATGTCGTCGATCAACCGCTGGCGCAGCGGGCTGACAGGCGTGTCGAGATGGGGGTACTGCATGGTCAGGCTCCTTGTTGAAGAAGCTCGTCATGCTCTGCCCTTGCCGGACGACGTTCAATTCAGGCCCCAACTCCAGCCGGGACACTCTACCTCAACCGCAGACGCCCTCCCGCGCAGCGGGTTCGTTCAACGGCCGGCATGTGCAGGCGGTTGGCCCAAACATGGTGAAGGGTGGTCAGTTCAAGGATTTGTATTTCAGGAGAAGTTTGGTGGAGCTAAGCGGGGGCTACACGGTTCCCATCTATGTTCTTGATCTTATTGATATCACATGATAATCAGGCGTAAAAGTTGGTCTGAACCATTGGTCTGAAATGTCGAAAAACTCCCGCCGCTACCTCGATTTGCGAGGCCTCACCTACTGGTTCAAGCGTGACATCCCGCAGGCAATCCGCCTCCACTTCGACGGCAAGACGGCCTATCTCGTGAACCTTGGGACCAGTGACCTCAAGCTTGCGATGTCGAGGCGTGATGACATCGAACGCGAGACAGACAAGCTTTACCGTGAGGCGCGAGAAGGTCGCACGCTCTCCACCAGTCAGGACAACGTCCGTATGCTCGGTGAGGCGTGGGCCGCTGAGCTGGCGATGAGCATGAAAGACCCCATGCAGTGGACTGCCAGAGTGACGGGCCGGAAAGCCAGTGATGTTGAAGACGAAGACATCATCAGTCCCCATGATCTGATCGAGGAACAAGCCGAGAGCATCGAGCGCAATCAAGGGAGTGCTGCCAAGGCGCGCTTCCTGAACATCGTCAGCGGTAGGGTCGCCATCGACCATCATTTGGAAGCCTACCTGAAGGAGGCGAAGCTTGCACCTAAGACCACGGCAGAACGTCGAAATCTCGTCGCGAAGTTTGCTAGGTGGGCAGATGAAGCTGGCCTGACGATTGGTGATATCGACAGGGCCGTGGCGGGTAAGTACGTCTCGACTGAGATCAGCCCGCTTGATCCATCGACCGCAAAGAAGCATCTCGGCAGCGTGAAGCTGTACTGGGATTACCTGATCATGCGCGGCCATGTTCGCGGAAAGAACCCGTGGGAAGGCCAGACGATGCCTAACAGGGGCCGCAGGGTCGAACGGGATGCAGATGTTGAAGAACGCCCATTCACGACCGACGAGATGAAGACGCTGCTCTACTCCGCGTTTCCGAAGGGCATGAAGAAGGAGTTTGAGCAACAGCTTCAGGACGCCATGCGCATCTCCGCGCTGTCCGGTATGAGGATTGCCGAAGTCGTCACCCTGTGGGTTGAGGAATGCCCGCTGGATGAGCAAGGTGTTGGCCACTTCGATATTCGTCACGGCAAGACGCGGGCAGCAAAGAGGCGGGTACCCATCCACCCCGATCTGATTGAGATCATCCGACGCAGGAAGAAAGACAAGGGGCCGCCAGACTGGCTGTTCCACGAACTAACGGACGAGAAGAACCCCTCCGACGTGTTCGGCAAACGCTTCGCTCAGTACCGCAAGAAGCTCAAGGTGGAGGACAAAGTCGATGGCAAGCGCCGCAGCCTCGTCAACTTCCATTCGTTCCGGCGTTGGTTCGTGACTGAGGCTGAACAGGCGGGGCAACAGGAAAGCATCATCTCCGAAGTGGTGGGCCATGAAGAGGGCCGGAAGTCGATCACGTTCAAAGTCTACTCTGGTGGCCCATCGGAGGACCAGAAGCGCAAGTGCGTGGAGGCGGTGAAACTACCGGATGCATCTTCGTAGAATGTGAGATACGTCCGGGCTCCCTGCGAAATCGTCATTCGCCGGATGAAACCCAGAGGCGGTTGCCTAGCATACCCGTTCGGCGCAGTATCGACCATCAGTGGTATTGTCACGGGCGCTACTGTTTGAAGGTTGATTGCCTTTGCCCCAATAAAGGAGGACGACATGTCTTCCAACCCTGCCTACGCCACCATCTTACCTGCCGAAATGGAAATGATCCAGACCGTACTGGATGACGCTGGCTATGACGCTGACGTGCTAGCCGAAGATCAATCGCTTTTTAACGCTGCTGCATTGCTCGTAATGAAGCTGTTCTTGGCTGGAGAGACATCTCCATACGCTCTCAGCGCCCAACTGGAGCGAAACTTCGGCGCACCGACCAAAGACAGCGCGCCCTACAAGCCACCGCTTCCGCGCTTCGCTATTCAGGGCTTACCAATGATGCCTGGCAGAGAGACGCCAACCCTGTTCTACGATCCAGACCTCCAAAGCTGGGACAACGAAGGAGGCGCGGTGAGTCGCACGCGCACTCGCTCCACCTATCCCTTAAGGAGGATGGTGCGGGGAAAGGGGCCGGGAAATGTCTAACCGGTTGTTGATGTCTACATTGCTGGTGGTGCTTGCAGTCGCAATGGTTTGGGCTTTTCGCCCGGAACAAGGCGGGCGCTATCAATCCGCTCCGGCAACTACAAGTCAGCCAGAGGCGGCACCTCAAGGTGATGACTGAAGACGAAAACGCATAATCGCCCCGTCCTACAAGAGCGCATAACTCTTTCAAGTCCTATGCATTTTGTTCAACCCTCTTGGCAAGTCGTGAGAGCGTCGAGCGAGAGCAGCGGGTCGCCTTGATGATGCTGTTCCAACTCTGACCGCTGGCCAGCATTTGGACGATGGCTGCATTCCGCGCAGCGTCTTCCGGGCGTCCCTTGTAGACGCCATCCGTCTTGGCCTTGGCGATGCCCTGTGCTTGCCGCCTCCTGCGGTCCTCGTAGTCCTTGCGGGCGATGGCTGCGAGCATGTCGAGCATCATCCCGTTGATGGCGTCCAGCATCCGGCTCTGGATGTCGTCCTTGTCAGCCGTGGCCATCATCCATGACGTGGGAAGGTCCAAGGCCACCACCTTCACCCGCCGCTGCTGTATCTCGGCCTTCAGCCTCTCCCAGTCGGCAGCGTTCAATCGGCTCAAGCGGTCCACCTGTTCGACCAGCAGGACATCGCCGGGGTGGCAGTCAGCCAGCAGCCGGAACAGTTCAGGACGGGCCAAGGAAGCGCCACTCTCGTTCTCCACGTAGGAGGCCGCGATCTTCAGGCCACGCTCGGCAGCGAAGCGGAACAGATCATCCCTCGCACGGCTGGCGTCTTGGTCCTTGGTGCTGGCACGGAGATAGGCGCGGACATGCATGGAAAACCACCTCAGTTCGTTATGGGTGGTTCTCTTATCTGTGGTTCGCTATGGATTGTCAATCGGTATTTATCGAACCAATCCGACAATGGTTCTCTTGAAGCATACCTATAGCAAACCACCATTAAGCGACTCCCATGCCTGGCAGGGCGATGAGTTGGACATGTTCGTTTGATCGGTTAGGCCCCGCTCGGTGGGCCTTCGATGGGGACCACCAAGCCCATCACAAACCGAAATCGAGGGGGCCACGGGGGAACCCTCGAATTCCGTGTATCTGATCTGAGGTCAAGAATTTCTCCACCGAACATTCCGCCCCCCAACCAGACCGAGGCACTGTGTGCAGATGCACCTCCGAGCCGTGCAAATGATCGGTGTAAGAGATGCACCCAGCGCCTCACTCATCGTCGTCATCGTCCTCAACCGGGCTTCCAACCTCTTGCTGCCACGCACTGATGACTTCATGAGAGGCACGGTTGAAATGGATGCGGAATGCTCTCGCTGTAATGACCGGAACATGGGACAGCTTTGTGCTGAACTCCTTGGCCAATCTGTCCGCATACTCCTTCGCCAGAGCTTCGATCTTGGCGTCCTCCTCATCCTCCGACCAATCCCCGCCTAGCCCATGAGCTTGCGCCAGAGCAGCCCTCCATGAGGCGCACCGCTTGGCATCATCGCCAAGCTTGTTGCGCACCGAACGCATCGTCATGATCGTTCGCCGCGAGATTGATGAAGCGTCAATGACTTCCTTGACGGAGAAGGCCCCGGACAGCACCAGCCTCCAAGCGTGATCGAGCTTCTCAGCCTTGGCCATGGGCAGCTTCGCGCGAGTGTTGGCGGACGATGCCCTGACAATCGCCGCCTCGACAGACCCCTCGAACCACGTCACCGGGATCGAGATCGGCTTCTGCGTCTGCTGCTCGGTTCGCTGGTAAGCCTCCAGTCGGTGGTGGCCCTCCAAGAGAAGTGCGTAGGCCCCGCAGCGCCACATGATCACAGGCTCCAGCGTTCCATGAGTTCTGATTGCCGCTTCCAGCTCCCCGATATGCGCCTCATTGAGCTGCCCCGTCCGAGCTTGGAAGACGTTCTCCAGCGTATCGATCTGCCGGGACAGCAACGCCTGCGGCCTGTCAGTTTCATCGACCCCAATCTGCTTCAGCGTCCGCAGCTTCTCGATGGCGACATCCATTGGCAACACATGCAAGCCAAGCGGCAGAGCTGCCTTTCCCTGCACGTTCGTCTTCAAGGTCATCCGTTTAACTCCATGACTGCATGATGAGTACGCTCACCAAGTTCACCTGCTTTCTTCTGTTCGGCCATCACCGCCCTGGCTAACGCCAAGGCAAGCGTACCGAAGGCTTCGTTGAGCCATCCCCCGAGAGCAAGCACCTCGTTCTCAGGCGGCGTGGCGTAGCAATGCCGAACTTGTCCCGAGGCTTCATCGAACCACGACCCACGGGAGACCGTGGTCATGTTCCGGCACCTTCGCGTAACCTGAAATGAGAACGCCCGATCAGACCTGAACCGAGCGGGACGGCTCTCCCGCAGGAGGTACATCGAGGCGACCGTCACCAACAGTTCGCGGCTGGTGGCATCCTCGGCCAAGCCCAGTACCGTTCGAGCAGCCCGAGCTTTCCACGTGGGCATCGCCTTCCCACGGTCGATGTAGTCGGCGCTGACCTCCCTTGCCTCCTCGACGACCGCAGCCCACCGATCTGCTGCCACGACAATCCCTGACCACGATGGCTTCCGCTTCAACAGGGTCTCAACCATCGTCGCCCAAGGCTTCAGCTCATGCGTGGTCACGCCCTTCTGCTCGGCATCCCCGTGCCGACGATGAGCCGTCTGATGCGCATCACAGCGGACGCTCCGGCCTTTCGCGGCTCTCTCGCAGCCGCTAACGCGGCAGACTTTATCCATGCTCACTTCTCACCCTCGCTCGTCTGCGGTCGTGCATCAGGTAAGACTGGGGTGGAAATTAGACCAGACCCACCGTCGCACAGACAGCGGATTCATTTCGCGGGTGTTATATTAGCAACGGATGAAAATTGGTCTGAAACACTGGTCTGGCTTGGTCTGAGCGATCAGACAGTCAGCCAGCTAACTACTTGAATAAGCTTTTGTTTTGAAAACCGCAAAAGGGATGGTGGAGCTAAGCGGGATCGAACCGCTGACCTCTTGCATGCCATGCAAGCGCTCTCCCAGCTGAGCTATAGCCCCATATCGGGTCCGGCAAGGCCGGTTCCGGGAAACTCGTTGGGCTGTTGTGCCCGGCGAGTGGCGGCTTATTACTTCTGCTTTTCGCGGATAGCAAGCCGAAAATGTCAGGCCGGTGGAAATAATTTTGGCTCCGGCCCGATTTGCTCCCGTCCGCGCCATCTGGCAGGGACGGGAGGCATTCGCGTATTATTATAAGCGCTTAGACGTCGTCTTCGTCGTCGGACACGCCGATGAGGTCGCTCATGTCGTCGTCATCGTCTTCGTCGTCGGTCTGCAGGAAGGTATCGTCGTCGTCGTCGCCGTCGATCTCCACGTCGTCGTCGCCCAGATCCGGAATCTCGTCGCCGCCTGCTGCTTCGTCGTCAGCTTCCTCGAGCGAAACGAGTTCGACTTCCGTGTTCTCGGTGTCGACTTCAGCGACGTCCTCTTCCTCTTCCTTCTCAAGCACCTTGGCGACCGAGGTTTCTTCGAAGAAGGACAGCGGGTAGGACTTGCCGGTGTAGGGGGAGACGATCGGATCACGGTTCAGATCGTAGAATTTGCGCCCCGTTTCCGGGTCGATGCGCTTTGTTCCGAGTTCCGCTTTTGCCACAGTCAAAGCCTCTTGAATGGCCGGCCGAGCCGGCGCTTGCCGGAAAGCCGGCGGGTGGAAATTATATCAAGCCTATGATGATTAGCCGGTCCCCATAATCATCTTGGCCGCGTCTGTCAAAGATAAATCGCGAAAGCCCTGCGCTGCCTGCTTTTTCTTCGCCGGGCAGGATGATCGCGCAATCGCTTTGTGTTAGGCAGCGGGAGCGGAAGGCGGTCGCGCCGCCGTTGCCGTTTCGCGTGTGGCGAGGGATGGTGCCGGCCACAGGTTCGAGGAAGGTTTATATGTCCGCTGGCGTGATCGCAAAGCCTGCCATTGCGCGCAGATCCGGGGCACTCGGCGGCACGGTGCGCATCCCTGGCGACAAGTCGATTTCCCATCGCGCCCTGCTGCTCGGTGGACTTGCAGCCGGTGAGACGCGCATTGCCGGCCTGCTCGAAGGCGAAGATGTCTTCAACACTGCAAGGGCAATGCAGGCGCTGGGCACAACGGTGCGCAAGGAGGGCGACACCTGGATCGTCCATGGCGTCGGCAACGGTGCGCTGCTTGCGCCCGAAGCGCCGCTCAATTTCGGCAATGCCGGTACCGGATGCCGCCTGACCATGGGGCTGGTCGGCGTTTATGATTTCGCGACCACTTTCATCGGCGATGCCTCGCTTTCCAGGCGCCCGATGGGGCGGGTGCTCGATCCGCTGCGCCAGATGGGCGTTCAGGTGACGTCGGCCGAAGGCGGCCGCCTGCCGGTGACGCTGCGCGGACCGAAGACGGCAAACCCGGTAAGCTATCGCGTGCCGATGGCCTCGGCCCAGATGAAATCCGCCGTGCTGCTTGGCGGTCTGAACGCGCCTGGCATCACCACGGTGATCGAGCCGGTGATGACCCGCGACCATACCGAGCGGATGCTGCAGGCCTTTGGCGCGAACCTGACAGTCGAGACTGGCAACGAAGGCGAGCGCATCATTCGGCTCGAGGGGCAGGGCAGGCTGACCGGCCAGGACATCGATGTCCCCGGCGATCCGTCGTCGGCGGCCTTTCCGCTGGTGGCGGCGTTGCTCGTGCCGGGTTCCGACATCACCATTCTCAACGTGCTGATGAACGCCACCCGCACGGGACTTATCGTTACGCTGCAGCAGATGGGCGCCCGGATAGATGTGCTGAACGCGAGGATTGCGGGCGGCGAGGACGTGGTGGATCTGCGCGTCCGCTCTTCCGAGTTGAAGGGCATCACCGTGCCGGATGATCGCGCCCCCTCGATGATCGACGAATACCCGGTGCTTGCCGTTGCCGCGGCTTTTGCCGAGGGGCGCACGGTGATGCGCGGCCTTGAGGAGTTGCGGGTCAAGGAATCCGATCGCCTTTCGGCGGTTGTGGCCGGGCTCAAGCTCAACGGTGTCGATTGCGAGGACGGCTCCAGTTTCCTCGTCGTGCACGGCCGCCCCGACGGCAAGGGTCTCGGCAATGCCGCGGGCACTGCGGTTGCCACCGATCTCGACCACCGTATCGCCATGAGCTTCCTCGTCATGGGCCTTGCCTCAGAACATCCTGTTACCGTCGACGATACGACGATGATCGCCACCAGCTTTCCAGGATTCGTGGAGCTGATGACCGGGCTGGGCGCGACAATCGAGTAGGGCCACGATCCGGGTGTATCAATGGGGACAGCAAAGTCGCATTGTTGGTGCGTGGATTCCATGTCGGTTTTAATCTATCTGGCTTGATAAAATTATTGATCGCAGGGCAATTCATGATCACCATCGCCATCGACGGACCCGCCGCGGCAGGCAAGGGCACGCTCTCGCGCCAGATCGCCGAAGAATACGGCTTTCACCATCTCGACACCGGGCTGACCTACCGCGCGACGGCCAAGGCCCTGCTCGATGCCGGCCTGCCGCTCGACGATGAGGCGGTGGCCGAGCGCATGGCGCTCGAGGTCGAGCTTGCCGGCCTCGATCGCGCCGTGCTGTCGGCACACGCGATCGGCGAGGCGGCATCGAAGATTGCCGTCATGCCGGCCGTGCGCCGCGCGCTCGTCGAAGCGCAGCGGGCGTTTTCGAGAAAAGAGCCGGGCACCGTGCTCGACGGCCGCGATATCGGCACCGTCGTCTGCCCCGATGCGGCGGTGAAACTCTACGTTACCGCCTCGCCGGAAGTGCGGGCGAGACGCCGCTACGACGAGATCGTCGGCAACGGTGCCGCCGCCGACTATGCGGCGATCTTCGACGACGTGAAGAAGCGCGACGAGCGCGACATGGGGCGGGCAGACAGTCCTTTGCGCCCCGCCGATGACGCGCACTTGCTTGATACGTCTGAAATGAGTATAGAGGCGGCGTTTCAGGCCGCGAAGTCTTTGATCGATGCGGCCCTGATCAAGAAGATCTGAAGAAGAGCCTTTTCCCGACGCTGTCAGGATCGCTCTTCTTGCATAAGCCTGAAATTCCGTCCACGCGCCGGATTGTCCCTTTGATGGGGCGGACTGGGTTCAGGCCTGTTCAACACCAGCCCCCGGCGCATGTGCGTCTCTTAATGAGATGCATGCAGGAGATTCCATGTCTGCTACCAACCCAACCCGTGATGATTTCGCAGCGCTTCTCGAAGAATCCTTCGCGAAGACCGATCTGGCCGAAGGCTATGTTGCCAAGGGCATCGTCACGGCCATCGAAAAGGACGTCGCCGTTGTCGACGTCGGTCTGAAGGTCGAAGGCCGCATCGCTCTGAAGGAATTCGGCGCGAAGGCCAAGGACGGCTCGCTCAAGGTCGGCGACGAAGTCGAAGTCTACGTTGAGCGCATCGAAAACGCGCTCGGCGAAGCTGTTCTTTCGCGCGAAAAGGCTCGCCGCGAAGAAAGCTGGATGCGCCTGGAAGTGAAGTTCGAAGCCGGCGAACGCGTCGAAGGCATCATCTTCAACCAGGTCAAGGGTGGCTTCACCGTCGATCTCGACGGCGCCGTCGCCTTCCTGCCGCGTTCGCAGGTCGACATCCGTCCGATCCGCGACGTCACTCCGCTGATGCACAACCCGCAGCCCTTCGAAATCCTCAAGATGGACAAGCGTCGCGGCAACATCGTCGTTTCGCGTCGTACCGTTCTGGAAGAATCCCGTGCCGAACAGCGTTCTGAAATCGTTCAGAACCTTGAAGAAGGCCAGGTTGTCGAAGGCGTCGTCAAGAACATCACCGATTACGGTGCGTTCGTCGACCTCGGCGGCATCGACGGTCTGCTCCATGTCACCGACATGGCATGGCGCCGCGTGAACCATCCGTCGGAGATCCTGAACATCGGCCAGCAGGTCAAGGTTCAGATCATCCGCATCAACCAGGAAACCCACCGCATCTCGCTCGGCATGAAGCAGCTCGAGTCGGATCCGTGGGATGGCATCGGTGCGAAGTATCCGGTCGGCAAGAAGATCTCGGGTACCGTCACGAACATCACCGACTACGGTGCGTTCGTCGAGCTGGAGCCGGGCATCGAAGGCCTGATCCACATCTCCGAAATGTCCTGGACCAAGAAGAACGTACACCCCGGCAAGATCCTGTCCACGAGCCAGGAAGTCGACGTCGTCGTTCTCGAAGTCGATCCGACCAAGCGTCGTATCTCGCTCGGCCTCAAGCAGACGCTCGAGAACCCGTGGCAGGCATTCGCGCATAGCCATCCGGCTGGCACCGAAGTTGAAGGCGAAGTCAAGAACAAGACCGAATTCGGCCTGTTCATCGGCCTCGACGGCGACGTTGACGGCATGGTGCACCTTTCCGACCTCGACTGGAACCGTCCGGGCGAGCAGGTCATCGAAGAGTTCAACAAGGGCGACGTCGTTCGCGCCGTTGTTCTCGACGTCGACGTCGACAAGGAGCGCATCTCGCTCGGTATCAAGCAGCTCGGCAAGGATGCAGTCGGCGATGCCGCGGCTTCCGGCGAACTGCGCAAGAATGCTGTCGTCTCGGCCGAGATCATCGCCGTCAACGACGGTGGTATCGAAGTGAAGCTCGTCAACCACGAAGACATCACCGCGTTCATCCGCCGCGCCGATCTGTCGCGTGACCGTGACGAACAGCGTCCGGAGCGTTTCTCGGTTGGCCAGGTTGTCGACGCGCGCGTCACCAACTTCTCCAAGAAGGACCGCAAGATCCAGCTGTCGATCAAGGCTCTGGAAATCGCGGAAGAGAAGGAAGCCGTTGCTCAGTTCGGTTCGTCCGACTCGGGCGCTTCGCTCGGCGACATTCTCGGTGCCGCTCTGAAGAACCGCCAGACCAACGAGTAATCGTTGCCTGACGCCTGAAATGAAAAGGCCCGCGGAGAGCGATCTCCGCGGGCTTTTGCTTGTGGGCGTTTGGTCCGGCCTGCCGCGTCCTTGGATTTGGTGGATCGTCTCGATCTGATCTAAATGATCGCTCTGAGGGTCAGCCGAGGCCGCCGAGCTTGCGATAGAGTTCGTAGACGTCCGGCTCGGCATTCTGTTCGTCGCCCCGACCGTCCTTGCCGTCCTCGGTCTGCTGGGCATCCTTGTTGGCGTCGCCCTGCGCGGCTTCGCTGTCGTCCTGCGGCTCTTCGCCGCCTTCGCCTCGACCTTCGTCCCGCTCGCTCTTTTCCGTCTCGCTCTTCCCGTCCTCAACTGCGATCGGATAGGGGATCATCGCAAACGGGATTGCCTCGCGCGGCAGGCCGTTCTCGATCAGCCTTGCGATTGCCTGTTGCATCGCTGGGTCGTCAGCCGGCTTCTGGGGCCGCTGGGCAGCGGTGGCGCCCGTGGCGCCAGATTGCTCCGTCTGATCGTCCGCAACGCTCAGGGCGGCAAGCTCGGCGCCTGCAGCCGTATCGCGGGGCCGGAGCGGGTTTGTGCGGCCGGGTTCCGCGCCGTCCGTTTCTGTCTGGCTTGATGCTGCGCTGGTTTCGGCGCTTTCCAGTTCGGGCGCGATCACTTCGGGCCTCTCGGTGCCGGTGGGTTCTCCCGGTAGACCGAGCGTATCGCGCACGATCGCCTTCAGCGCGTCCGAGAGCGCGCGGCCTGCTTCGCCACGCGTCGTTGTCCTGCCGTTTGGCCGCTGATCGTCGCCGTCGGGCAGGGGGCGGTAAGTGCCATCCGGCTCCGCGCCTTCGTCGGCGCGGCCTACCTCGGTGCCGGCATCCGTCCGGGCAGCGCCGTTGCTCGGCTCTGCTTCCGTGGCCTTTGCAGGCAAATCGAGATCGTCTGCCGCGGCGGCAGGGTGCGATGACGGATTTTCCTCCTCGTCAGCCGGTGCTTTGCCGGCCGCCGCCGGGTCGGTGGCTTCCGGATCGGCCTCGCCACTGACGATGGCGGCGAGCGCTTCGATTTCGGGGCCGTCCAGCGAAGGCAGCCTGCCGGGCATCGTTCTGGCGCCTTCGCGCTCGGGCGAAGCCTGAGGCCGTGCCGCTGCTCCATCGTCGGTCGGCAGCGTCGCGTCCGCCTCCTCTGTTGCCAGGCTCGACGTGTCATTCTCGCTGCCAACGCCAAAGGTTTTCTTCAGCGCCGTCTGCAGCAAGGCAACCTCGCTTGCGACCGACGCTCTGGCGGTGGCCAGATGCAGCGGGATTGCCGGCTGCAAGGGCGGGTTGCTCGGGCTCGGCAATACTGCGCCCGTCGACACGGGGACTGCACCGTTTCTGATTGCCGGCAGGTCTGCGAGAATACCGACCCGCAGCGCCAGGCTGCGGCCGCCCAACTGTCGCTCGAGCGCCAGGCGTTCCGGCATCGGCATGGCTTCGAGAAAGGTGACGAGCCGGCGGACGAAATCGCGCCCGCCCTCCTGTGGCAGCGGCGGAAACTTGAGGATGCGGGCGAGATCCTCCATCAGCCGCACAAGCGCGTCCTTGGACAGGATCTCGCGGCCGGCGAGGTGCCGGGTCAATGCATCGAGGATCTTCTGGATCGCTTCGCCGCGCTGGGCGGCCGTCAGAGGGGTTGCCGGTTGCTGGGGCCGTGCACTTGCCTCCTCGGCAAGTCCGGTCGCGGTTCTGACCGTGAGAATGGGTGTCAGCATTCTGGTCTCCCTCTCGCTTGACCCTCGGGTTGACGAGCGGCCGCCGGCCGCCACATTCCACGCGTTTTCACGGATCACCTCGACCATCCGCCGCACAGATTGTCACTTCGGTTCGGGCTGGCGCCTCATGCGCGTCTCGGCCAACCGGCCAGACCTGCCGCAGCGTGGCTGCGGATACGGGAATCGGCATGATGCTGCGATGTTAGGCGAGACAGGTTTATGAAATCTTAACCATACGGCGGGGCTGCACCGGCGCCGCAAGGCCCCTGTCGTGGGCCTCGCAAGTCTCCATGTTTCCGCACGATCCCTTTGCATCGGGATTGATCTCGCGGCAAGATTAGGCGTTGCCGCCCTCCGTCGCGCGCCCTGTTCGACGCGTGGCGCCAATCGTGCCAGAACCACGGAGTTTCGGATGACTGTTCGCCCTCCAAGATCCCTAAGCCCCTCATATGCTGCTTCGGGCACCCTTAGCGCCCTCGAATACGAATTGCTTTCGGAGCGCGCCGACGCGCTCGGGCGACATGGCCTCAAGGTCGAAAAGGCGATTGCGGCGTTGCAGGTACTCGAGCGGAATGAAACCACGCCGGAGCTGCGCGAACGGCTGCTAGACGATGCCGCCGATGCAGTCTGGGCATTTTTTATCCAGCGTGAGATCTGCGGCCTGCGCGATAGCCGCGACGCGGTTCGGCGCTATGGCATCCCCAAGCAGGTCATGGCGCGGCTGGGGATCGTCCGGCGAAAATGATCAGGCGGCGATAAATGCCTGGTTGGCGAGGCTGTAGCGGCCGATCTCGTCGATCAGGAGTGCAAGCGGGCGCTTGGCTTCGGCCTCGCGCGCGTCTTGCACGTCTTCCAGATTGTCTTTTGCCTCGAGCGCCTGCAATTCCTTCTGCTGCTCGACAAGGGTCTCCCTGTCGGCAACGCGCGTCGGGTCGCTCGTCAAGCTATCCAGTTGCAGCTCGTCCAGCGATTTCGCTTCTGCAGCATCAGCAAGGCGCTGTATTGCTTTCGTAGCGCCGTTGCTTTGGCCGGCCTTCGAGGCGCCCTTGCTGTCGAGGGCCTCGTCCAGCTTCTTGCCTTGGCTGCCTTCGGGGTCCTTGATCGCATCGATCAGCTCGTTCAGTGAAACATCGATATCCGTCAGCCCCAGCTTCTTCTCGATGTCACGAACCGTATCGGCCGGCAGGTTCTCGACGATCTTTGCCAGAGCGCTGCCAAAGGCGAAATCGGACTTGAAATCCTCACGCTTCAGGTCGAAGAACTCGCCGACTTCACGGATGAGCACCATCCGGTTGTTGTTGGCACCGTTTCCAGCCTGATTGAAGAAATGATCATTGATCTTGGTGTTGGCTGCCTTCTGGGCGTCGTCCGACTTCACCTGAGCCTTCAGGATCTTGTCGTCCTTGGTGCCCTTGGCCTTTTCGTCCTCTTCCGCCTGACGCTTCTCGATATCCTTCACGATCGAGCCGACGAGATTGGTCGTTGCTGTGGCGCTGGATTGCTGGGTCGGGAGCAGCATCGTTTCATTCCGGCAAAAGGTTGCGAACGTGATGAAACGGTAAGATAGCGAGGTTAATCGCTGCTTAACGGTCCGGTGAGGATTGTCGACGCCGTCCGGAGGCCAAAAGCGCCCGGCCCTTCGGGTGGGCCGTGTGTCGGCCACCGGCAGCGTCGCAATCCTCGACCGATGCCAAGGCATCGCTCTCAGGTCCGCTCCTCGCCGGATGACCGCACACGGTCCCACGCAAGAGGTCAATATCAGCGCAGGTTGGTATAACCTGCCTTTCCAAGAAATTGGAGCGGGGAAAGCGGCGCAACGCTGGCGTTGCGCCGCTTGGGCGTGACCTATCGATAGGGCGAGTAGCAGACTCTATAGACGCCCTGATAGGTGAGGAACCGGTTGGTTGCCGGGTTGTAGGAGCGGTAGCGCGAGAAGCACCAGCTCACATGCGAACTGGTGCCGCGGCGAACATAGTTGTCGCGATAGTAGTAGCGCTCCCGGTAGTAACGCCGCGGATAGTAGTCGTCGTAATAGCGGCGTTGATAATAGCGGCGTTGATAATAGTTGTTGTAGTAGCCGCCATAGCTCGGTCCGAAATAGAAGCTGAAGCCCGGCCGGTAGTATGAGCCCCAACCCCCGCCGTAGCCAGGTCCGTAGCCAGGTCCCCATCCGCCACCCCAATCGTTGGGATAGCGAACGCCGCCGTATCGCCTGTACGGGTAGTATTGGGCGTTTTGGACATCGCCTTGCGCCTTGATTTGAACGTCGCGGCCTGCCAGCGGCATGGCCGGGGCAGGCCCGGCCGAGGTCATCAGGGAGGCGGCGGCCAAGGCGCAACCGACAACGAAATTCCGAAATCCCGTCATGCTTTCCTCGCTTTCCGAAAGGGTTGCTTTCCGGTTGTGTCCCTGCTTCACATTAGGTGTTTTTTTCTTGGTTTATTGATGGCGAAACGGTGCGGATCCGGTCGACCGTTTGCCGAATTTCCACGCTGTCTGCCGTCCGGTATAGGATGCGCCGGCGCGTTTGCCATGTCACTGTTATTTTTGCCTATTGTCGCTAGGCCATGTTCACGGAGTATGAGATGCAACTGAAGTTCGGTACCAGCGGCCTGCGTGGCCTGTCCGAGGAGCTGAAAGGCGAACCGTCTGCACGCTATGCGAAGGCCTTCGCACGGCACCTGATCGCCTCCGGGCAGGCGCAGGCGGGAGATCCGATCCTGATTGCCCGCGACTTTCGCGATTCCAGCCCCGAAATCGCGGCGGTTTGCGCCGATGCCCTGAAGAGCGAAGGCTTTCGCGTGTTCGATTGCGGCACCGTGCCGACCCCGGCACTGGCGCTCTATGGTCTTGTCCATAAGGCAGCAGGCCTGATGATCACCGGCTCGCATATTCCCGCTGATCGCAACGGCATCAAATTCTACCGGCCAGACGGCGAAATCGACAAGACCGACGAACTGGCGATCAGTGCCATCGCCGACGCCATTGCCGGCGAGGCCGTACCTTCGCCCGGGTCGGGAGAAGATCACGCGGCATCGGCCGCAGAGTTGTTCCTTCACCGCAACAGGGACCTGTTGCCGCCCGGGTCGCTTCGCGGTTTGCGCATCGGCGTCTATCAGCACAGCACCGTTGCGCGCGACCTGCTCGTCGAGCTTCTGACGTATCTCGGGGCCGATACGATCGCTCTCGGCCGATCCGAGGATTTCGTGCCTGTCGACACGGAGGCCGTTTCGCCTGAAACGCTTTCCAGGCTTGCCGCATGGGCACCGGAACATCGACTGGATGCGATCGTCTCGGCCGATGGCGACGGCGACCGGCCGCTGGTTGCCGACGAGAAAGGGGCGCCGCTTCGTGGCGACCTGTTGGGCCTCGTCGCCTGCGAGTTCCTGGGTGCGCTGGTGGTCGCGACACCGGTCACCTCCAATTCCGGCCTCGAACGGGCCGAAGGCCTTTCGGTCATCCGCACCCGCGTCGGTTCGCCCTATGTGATTGCCGGAATGGCGCAAGCGGTCGGAGAGGGTGCGACAAAGGTCGCCGGCTTCGAGGCCAATGGCGGCACGTTGACGGCCAACGATTTCCCTGTCGGCCATGGTGTCCTCAGGGCGCTTCCCACCCGTGACAGCTTCCTGCCGATCCTCGCAGTGCTTGCGCGCGCCGCAGAGCGCCGGATGACGCTCTCGGCGCTGGCGGTATCCTATCGACTTCCAGTCGCGCTCAGCGACCGGCTCGAAAACTTCCCGGTCGAAACCAGCGCCCGGCTGATGGCGCATCTGCGCGGTGGGGCCGAGAACCTCGGCGACTTCCTCGCCGGAATTGGCCGCCCGGCCGCCGTCAGCGACATCGACGGCCTGCGCGTAACCCTTGCCGACGGCCGCACGATTCATTTCCGGCCGTCCGGCAACGCACCGGAGATGCGCTGCTATGTTGAGGCCGAGACGACGGCAGAGGCCGAATCGCTGCTTGCTCAAGGACTTTCCACAATTCGATCCTGGGCAAAAGCGGCGTCAAACTGACCTTTTTCGTGTTCTGACACGAAAACTTCAAAATGCCTGTTGACACTTCGGCTCGGGCCTTTTACATGCCGGTCCGTCGCCCAGATGGCGGAATTGGTAGACGCGCCAGCTTCAGGTGCTGGTACTCGAAAGGGTGTGGAGGTTCGAGTCCTCTTCTGGGCACCATTCCTTTAGCCAAACATTTGTTTTGGTTCGAAAAACCCCGGCTTGCCGGGGTTTTTTCGTTTCTGGCTTTGCCCCGAGCGGTGAGCGAAGCCGCCAAGTTTACTCGACGAAAAGTGCCCGAATTCCTGCGCCGGAAACGACGCGGCAGAGCCCGCGTACCTGCGTCGGATTCGCGCCCTCGCTGGCGCGCCAACGGAGCCATTTCTACAGCGTTCAACCCATTGGCGCGGCACAGGGTGGCATGGTCCTGGTCGCAATCAACCTTCTATCGTGGCGCGGCGTGTTCTGGGCGGTGTGGCCGTTGCTTGCCATCGCTGTCGCCGCGGGCATCCGTTGGGTCATGCACCAGAGAAATAGCGTCCGGCGTTGACCGGACGCGCCTCTCAGGACGATGTTGTCGGCGTCTGCGAAACTGCCGTCTCAACAATCGGCCGCGCGTTCAGAACCTCGTAGATCTCGAGCGCGGTGGCGCGCCCCTTGGCCTGCGCGGATCCAAGCGGCCTGAAGGTGATCGCATCGGAGGCCTGGGCGACGACCGCGCCGCTTGCCATGATCGTCGTGCCGTAGTTCTTGTTCATGCCTTCGAGCCGCGAGGCGACGTTCACCGTGTCGCCCATGGCGGTATATTGCAGCCGCTCCTTCGCGCCGACGCTGCCGACGACGGCGGTGCCGGTGTGGATGCCGAAGCGGGTGCGGAACTCCGGCAGGCCCTTCTTGCGCTGCGCTTCGTTGAAGGACTGCAACCGTTCCTCGACTGCCAGTGCGCAACGACAGGCATTCTCCGCATGGCGCTCGTCCGGCGCCGGCGCGTTCCACATGGCAAACACCGAATCGCCGAGGAACTGGATGATCGTGCCGTCATGGGCATCGACGACCTCGCTGAAGATGTCGAAATATTCCGAAAGCATCGCCACCACTTCTTCCGGCGCGTGCTGCTCGCTCAAGGTGGTGAAATCGTAGATATCGGTGAAAAGTGCCGTGACCTCCTGGCGCCAGGCCGCGCGGCCGCTGAACTGGCCGGATTCGATGCCCTTGCGCACCAGTTCCCGCGGCACGTAGAGCGCGAAGGTGAAGATCGCGTCGCGCGCCCGGTTCATCGCGCCGCCGAGCGTGGAAATCTCGCTGACATGCGACGAGACGTCGATCGGCGTGGTGAAATCCAGGTCCTGCAGCCGGTTGGCGCTGGCGGTCAGCTGGTTGAGCGATTTGGTGATCAGGTGCGCGAGCACGAGCGAAGACAGGACCGCGAGCGCCACGACGGCACCGGATACTGCGAGCCCCTGGATCAGCGTCCTGTTGGCATCGGCCATGAGCTCGTCAAGCGGTGCGGCAACGACTACCCGGTGCCCGGTCAGCAGCAGTTCCGATTCGAGCGGCGTCACCATGACCAGGTAGGTCCTGTCGCCTACCTCGACGAAACCGGCCTTTCCGGGCGGCGGCGGGCCGAGGCGGATGCTTTGCACCAGGGGATCGTTCTGCGGCGGGACGATCGGATCGGCCTTGTCCTTGGCAGACAGGATGCGTTTCATCATCGTCCGGTCGGAATGGATGATCGGCCGGCCGACCGCATCGAGGATGAAGGAGACGGAATCCTTCGTCAGTCGTTCGCGCGACAGGAAATCGGTGATGGTGTCGAGAACCACGTCGGCGCCGATGACGATCTTGGGATTGCCGCGATGCGCCTGCGAGATCGTCATTCCGAGCGCGCCGGTCGTCGCCATTTCATAAGGGCCGTTCGACACGGCAGCGGTGCCGTCGACGGCCGACCGGTACCAGGGCCGGTTTCTCGGATCATAGCCTGAAGGCGGCAGCCGCCGCTCCGTCGTCGGTTCGCCCGCCTCGTTGAGGAAGATGACGCGATTGACCGGTTTGCCGCTGGCATCGTGCTCCATCGAGCGGACGGCCATCGAGGCGCCGCGTGGCGCATCAAGCGCCATGCGCCAGGCTATGTGTTTGAGATCGACCACATGGAAGAACGCACCGCTCGGATAGCCGACATAGACGCCGTCGATATGCGGCGACCGGCTGATGCCTTCGCGCAGCACCGCCGCCTTGTCGTTCATGCGCTCGGGCGGCGGTACGAGGAAGGAGTTGGCGACCGACGAGACGAGGCTGACCAGAGCCGAGGTGTCGCCGGACAGCACGCCGAGACGATCGACCAGCCGGCCGGCAAAGCCGCGCATGTTGGCTTCGGCGTCGGCTACCGCGGCGTTGCGCGAGCGGTGATAGTCGAGCCCGACCAGGATGCCCGACACGGCGATCAGCATGGCGACCATCACCAGGCTGAACAGCGAGCGCAGCGAACTGTTCCAGCTGTCGCGTATCCTGGTTCCGAGAAAGCCGGGCGTCTTGTTGGCCATTGCGTGTCTCTGATCTCGCGCCTATCCCGGCGATGCTAAGTGCTTTTCCCATAAAACACGTTAATCGGCGGGAATGCATTCCCCGCCGTCAGCGAAACCCTGAAATCTCCGATAGGCGAAGGGCTCATCCCAACCTGCGCCGATATCAGTTGACCGTCACCGGCTTGGAGCGCATCCGTGCCACTGTCTCGCGCTCGGCGCGCTTGCAGCGCATCGGCGGCAGGTCTCTGTCCATCAGGTCCATGTCTTCCAGCACCATGTCGCCCATCTTCTTGAAGGCGCTGTCGAGCGCGCCGGCGCGGTGCGCCGACCGCAGGAAGCCGGGCAGGCGGCGCACCTTGTGGTCGAGCGCAAGCGGTTCCTCGGGGAAGACGTCGCTGGCGGCAACGATATGACCGCTTTCGACTGATGCCATCAGCGCATTGAAATCGACGACGCCGGCGCGGCTGAGCAGGATGAAGGCTGCACCTGGGCGCATGCTGGCAAACGCCTTTGCGCCGAGAAAACCCTCGTTTTCGCTGGTTACCGAGGCGACGACGAAGACGAAATCGCTTTTTGTCAGCACCGTTTCCAGCGATGCCGGTTCAACGCCGTTGTCCCGAAGAATGGAGGCCGGCATCCAGGGGTCGAAGACGCGGATCCTTGCGCGGAAGCCGGACAGCACCCGGTTGAGTGCCTTGCCGAGGTCCCCGAAGCCGACGATGCCGATGTCCGAGCCGGACAGCAGCCGCGCCGAGCGATTGCCGTCGCCACCCCAAAGTTCCCGGCCCTCGCGAAAGGCGAGATCGGCGTCGACGACGCCGCGCGCAATGTTGAGCGCCATGGCAAGGCCCATTTCGGCAACCGGCTCGGCAAACACCTGGCCGGTCGTGACCACGTGAATGCCGCGCTCGAACAGCACTTCGTAAGGCATGTTGTTGATCAGGTTGCTCTCGACGTTGAGAATGGCCCGCAGCTTCGGCAGGCGCACCAGGGTGTCGTGATCAAGCGGCGGCTGGCCGATGATGTAGCGCGCTTGCGACAGCACCTCGTCACTGAGGCTGGCGACATCCTCGGGGTCGGCTTCGACGATGCGGTAGCGCTCATGCAGTTGCTTCAATGCATCGGCTGTGAAGATCAGGTCGAGCGTGCGAGGTGCCGGCACGCTGATGGCGAGCGGTCTGCTGTCGTTGGGCATTGTTCCTCCTCGGTGGAGGCAGAACGCCTCCACGGTTCCTTGCCCAATTTTCTAGGAAGTATTCAGCGGCTTGCCAAGCCGAACCGATGCAGGAGGTTAAAGCATGTCGCGCAAAAGTGTGCTGCGGTTTTGCGATAACGACATGCGTAAAAACAAGAGCTTAAAGCGCAGCAAGCGAATCCTAGAGATCGCGACGCGCTTTAGTAGCCCAGCCCGCGCTTCTGCCGATAGAGCGAAGGCGGCAGATCGCTGCCCTGGAACACCGGGCCGTCGCCGCGGCGGCAATTGTAGATCGTGTCGTAGCGCGGGCCGCCGCGCGAGCTGGACTCGAACGGATAGTAACGATCGACCAGCGTCTGCTCGCAGACAACCTTGTCGCCGTTGTCGTTCAGAGGATCCATCGGGCGCACGCCGGGCAGATCCGTGTAGTTCTGTGCCAGCGCCGGCATGGCGGACAGACCGAGGATCAGGGAGAGGGTCGAGAGGGCGAGGCGGCAGGCGGTCATCAATGCGAGCTTTCGAAGACAGCACCCGCGGGCGAGGCGCCATGACACGGTTTCGCCGGGGCCGAACTTGCGGTATAGGCGACACCACTTCCGTTTCATCTGGGGATTTTCGATGGCGAATGCAATACGGTTCCACGAAGGCGATATTTCCGCAGCCGATGCCGCCCGCTACAGAGGCGCGATTGCCGTCGATACGGAAACGCTCGGCCTTGTCCCCCGTCGTGACCGGCTCTGCGTCGTCCAGCTTTCGCCGGGCGATGGTACCGCCGACGTGATCCGTATAGCCGCCGGTCAGAAGGAGGCGCCGAACCTCGTCGCCATGCTCGCCGACCCCGCTCGCCAGAAGATCTTTCACTTCGGCCGCTTCGATATCGCCGTGCTCTTCCACACCTTCGGCGTGACGGCGACGCCGGTCTTCTGCACCAAGATCGCCTCGCGCCTGACCCGCACCTACACGGACCGTCACGGGCTGAAGGACAATCTCAAGGAAATGCTCGACGTCGATATTTCCAAGCAGCAGCAGTCCTCCGACTGGGCCGCGGAGACCCTGTCGCCGGCGCAGCTCGAATATGCCGCATCCGACGTGCTGCACCTGCATGCGCTGCGCGAAAAACTGACGGCGCGGCTCTTGCGCGATGGCCGCATGGAACATGCGGATGCCTGCTTCGCCTTCCTGCCGACCCGTTCCAAGCTCGATCTGCTCGGCTGGGACGAGACCGACATTTTCGCCCATAGCTGAACGGGTCATACCAACCTGTGCTGATATTGACCTCTTGCGTGGGACCGTGTGTCGGCCACCGGCAGCGTCGCAATCCTCGACCGATGCCAAGGCATCGCTCTCAGGTCCGCACACGGTCCCACGCAAGAGGTCAATATCAGCACAGGTTGGTATCACGGCGTCAGCCAGAGCACGGCGGCGTAACGCGCCGCCTTGCCGATCGCCACGAGCACCAGGAACAGAGAAAAAGGCATGCGCAGCAGCCCGGCGACGAGCGTCAGCGGATCGCCGATAACAGGCAGCCATGAGAGCAGCAGCACCGGCTGGCCATAACGGGCAAACAGCGTCTCCGCCTTCTGCCGCGCTGCGGGTGAAATGGGAAACCAGCGCTTTCCCTCAAAGCGGATCAGAAACCGTCCGAGCACGAAATTGACGACGGCACCCAGCACGTTGCCGGCCGTGGCCGCGACGAAAAGGGCGACACGGCTTGTCTCGCCATGAAGTGCGGCGGCGACGATCGCCGCCTCCGACATGCCGAACAGCAGGGTCGCGGACAGGAAGGCTGCCGAGAAAACCCCCGCAAGAATGCCGAAATCCAGGATCAGCTCCTGTCGGTGTGGCCGAGATCGCGCTCCGGCTCGATGATGTCGCGGATGCGCTGCTTCAGTTCCTTCGGTCCGGGAAAGCCGCCGTCGCGCTTGCGCTCCCAGATCAGTTCGTCATTGACGCGGATCTCGAAATTGCCGCCGGTGCCGGGGATCAACGCCACTTCACCCAGCGATTGGCCGAAAGTCTGCAGCAGCTCCTGCGCCATCCAGCCGGCGCGCAAGAGCCAGTTGCACTGCGTGCAATAGAGAATGGTGATCCGCGGCTTCTCGTCCATCTGATGATTCCCGGCTGGTTTGCGCGCCGCAACATACTGCATAATTCTTGGAAATCGGAACCGATTTGACGAGAAATTGTCCAGCCAGTTTCAGGCGTTGCCGCAAGCCTTGCGCGTCACGCTCGACGCGCGGCACTGTAGCAGGCGATCGGGAACAACCGGTGGTCACGCGCCTCTCACGCAATTGTCAACTGATTTAGTCATGTTTTTATCGACCGCTCCCTTGCAAACGAAAAGGCGCCCGGCGAGACATTGCTGCATTGCACATATTGTCGCAGCCACCTCCAAGAGGACCTTCCAATGACTGATGCCACCGTTTCGACTTCCCGTCCCCGTGCAATCCTGCCGGCGCTGGAAAAGATCTATCTGCCGCTCGATACCTTTGCCGAAACACTGCTGCGCGTGCTGTGCGGAGTGCTGCTCGTAACCCACGGTTACGGTAAGATCGTCAATCCGTTCGGCGCTGTCGGCATGGTCGAAAGCCTCGGCTTTTATCCCGGCGTCTTCTGGTCGCCGCTCTTGGCTGCCACGGAGTTCTTCGGCGGCATCCTGATCGCGATCGGCCTTCTCACCCGGCCTGCCTCGGTTGCCGCCATGATCGTACTGCTCGTCACCGTCTATTTCCACGGCATCGTGCAGGGCGAGGGCCTCGGCGGCGCCGAAAAGTCCATTCTCTGGGCTGCGATCCTGTTCTTCTTCGCCGTTCGCGGCGCCAACAGCCAGTCCGTCGACGCCAAGCTCGGCAAGCAGTTCTGATAACGCCTCTACTGCGCCGCGCGTCAAATATGACGCGCAAAGGACGCTGTAACGCTTGAAATCTGCTGCATAATTTTCTCCGCAGATCGATTTCGATTTAAGGAGTTATGCAGTAGGCGACAGTTGAACGAAAAGCGGGGAGGGCGGTCTGACGACCGGCCTCCTCGACGCGTTTTGCGGGGGTTCACGCACATATCTTGCAACCGCCCCGTTTTTCCGCGATGCCAGGGCAAGGCGCGTGGGGGCGCTGCGAAGCACTCAGGCCCGTTCGGCCGCGGTAACGCTGCGGATGGTCATCCGGTGGACCTTGCCGGAGCGGTCGTGCCAGTCGATCGACTGGCCGACGGACAGGCCGATCAGGGCCGCGCCGATCGGCGTCAGCACCGAAACACGCCCGGCCTCGATATCGGCCTCTCCGGGATAAACGAGCGTCACCTGCTTGGCAAAGCCGTTGTCGGCGTCGAAGGCGACGGTGGATCCCATCTGAACGCTGTCGGCCGGCAGCTTCTCCGGCGTGGTCACCCGCGCCCGGTCGAGCTCGGACAGAAGCGCCTCGGCGACTTCGGGGATACGGTCGAGGGCGGAAGAGGCAAGCGCCGTCAGGCGCTTATGATCCTCGGCATTGATGATGATCGCGGGAAGTTTGTTGCGGGCGGTGGTCGCCATGATGATACCTGACGTTCTTGTCGACGGGCCCTGGGCGCCGTCATTGCTAATCTTAGCTGGGCTAATTCTATCTGGAAAAACTCGGCGCTCGGATCGTGGCCTGGGAACGGACGTTCTCATTGGCCGACGCGAAAGGCTCCCCTGACCCGGAGAGCGCAAGCATCCGGGCTGGGGTCAGGTTCCTGCGATCGGGCACACCCGGAAGCAGCGAAGGGAAGAAATCGCGAGCGTCATGATATCAGGAAGGTCGGAAAGTTTGGCGCGGAAGTCAAGGCCCGGATGCTTTCGGCAATGAGCACGGAGTGCTCTCTTACCTCTTGAACCTCCCACCTCTTGAACCAAGGCGCATGTCGTGATCAATCTTCGGCCCAGACGGCGAAGGGAAGGTCATCATGCGGGTACTGGTGGTGGAAAACATGGCGAAGACGGAGCTCGGCCAGGTCGGCACGGCGCTTCGCGAGGTCAAGGCGGAGATCGAGGTTCGCCGCGCCTATGCCGGCGACCCGGTGCCGGATGCTCCCGATGGCTTCGATGCGCTGGTGGTGCTGGGCGGCGAGCAGAGCGCGCTCGACGATGAGGCTTTCCCCTATCTCCCGCAGCTGACAGCGCTGATGCGTCGCTTCGGCGACAGCGAGCGTTCGGTGCTCGGCATCTGCCTCGGCAGCCAGCTACTGGCGCGGGCTTATGGCGCGAAGAACCTGCTCGGCGAAGCCAAAGAATTCGGCTGGCACGACGTGCGGGTGCGCGCCGAGGGGCAGAGCGATCCGGTGCTGGCAAGCGTCGGCGAGAGTTTCCCGATCTTCCAATGGCATGGCGATACGTTCACGCTTCCGCAAGGGGCCGTGCACCTCGCCGAAAACGACGTCACACGGCATCAGGCGTTTCGCATCGGTCGCGCGGCCTATGGCACGCAATTCCACTTCGAGGCCGACACCGATCTTGTCGAGGATTGGAACCGCTCGTTCCCGCAGACGATCAATCGGCTCGATCCCAACTGGCTGGCGCAATATCCCGCTCAAGCCAGGCGTCACGGCGAGAAGGCCAATGCCGCCGGCCTCGCCTTGGCGCGCGCCTGGGTCGCCACCATCAGGCGTGGCGATGCCTTGGCCGCGGTGCCGAGCGACGAGGTGCTGGAGGAGGCCTGCTGATGGATGAGAACATCGCGGGGGGCTGCTTCTGCGGACGTATCCGCTACCGGCTGAAACAGCGGCCGATGTTCGTCAATTGCTGCCATTGCACCGATTGCCAGCGGCAGGTCGGAAGCGCATTCGTGGTCAACGGCGTCATCGAGCGGGAGAACATCGAACTGATGGCGGGCGAACCCATCGTCGTGACGCTGCCGACCGAGAGTGGCCGTCCGCATGACGTCTATCGCTGTGCCGAGTGCCAGACGGCGCTCTGGAGCGATTACGGCCGGCGCGGCTGGCTCGCCTTCCTGCGCATCGCGAGCCTCGACCGGCCGTCGGATTTCCCACCAGATGCCCATATCTTCACGCGGTCGAAGGTCTCCTGGCTGTCGCTTCAAGGCGGCGCCCCCGCTTTCGAGATCTATTACGACATGGCGACGCAATGGCCGGCGGAAAGCCTGGCGCGGCGTGAAGTGGCCGAAGCAAGGGCGAAGGCGTGACCGCCAGCGAACACGACAAGATGGCGGCGGGCGATTGGTACTGCTGCCTCGACCCGGAGCTCGAGCAGCTGCGCCAAAGGGCGCGTGACGCCGTGCACCAGCACAACACCATGGCTCCCCACGGACGGGGCTCGATGGCCCCGGCACTCCGGGCGCTCTTTGCAAGCGTTGCCGACGATGTTCTCATCGAAGCGCCGTTTCATTGTTCCTATGGCATCAACATTTCGCTTGGGCCCCGCGTCTATCTCAATGCCGGCTGCACCATGCTGGACAGCGGCCGTATCGCAATCGGCGAAGGCTCCATGCTCGGCCCGGGCGTGCAGATCTATTGCGCCGAGCATCACAAGGACGTGCCGCTCCGGAGCCGCGGCATCGAGATCGCAAGGTCGGTCGAGATCGGCGCCGATGTCTGGATCGGTGGCGGCGCCATTATCCTCGGCGGCGTGACGATCGGTGACGGCGCCATCGTCGGGGCCGGTTCCGTCGTCACGAAGGATGTGGCGGCGGGAGCAACGGTTGTCGGCAACCCGGCGCGGCCTCTGGCGCGATCCGAGACGCGATAATTCACAAGGGAGGTTTTGGTGGTCGACGAAGTAACAACGATCGAGGTGCGCCCGGCAACTCCCGCGGACGTGCCGGCGCTCTGCACCTTCCTCAACGAGATCATCCGGATCGGCGGCACGACCGCCAACGAAACGCCGTTCACGCCGGAAAGTTTTACTGCACACTATCTCGCCGGCCCGGGCTTCGTCAGCTGCTTCGTCGCCGAGGATACTGACGGCCGCCCTTGCGCGTTCCAGGCGCTGGAGCGCTACGACGGATTGCCGGAAGGCTGGGCCGATATCGGCACTTTTTCCCGGCCCGATGCCAAGGTGCGCGGCGCCGGTACGGCGCTCTTTGCCGCGACGAGGGACAATGCCCGTGCGTTGGGCCTCAAGGCGATCAACGCCACCATCCGCGCCGACAACACGGGCGGCCTCGCCTATTACGGCAAGATGGGCTTCGTCGACTACAAGGTGGACAAGGCCGTGCCGCTCAGGAGCGGCCGCCCGGTGGACCGCATCTCAAAGCGGTATCTGCTCGCCGAAGCCTGAAGCGGCCTTGGTCGATGGATCCTCGGGTCAAGCCCGAGGATGACGACGGTGAGTTGCGAGGACTGATACCAACCTGCGCTGATATTGACCTGTTGCGTGGGGCCGTCTGTCGGCCGGCGGCAGCGTCGCAATCCTCGACCGATGCCAAGGCATCGCTCTGAGGTCCGCTCCTCGCCGGATGACCGCACACGGTCCCACGCAATCGGTCAATATCAACGCAGGACAAATAGCCGCTGCTTTGCTGCTCCCCACGGGTCGCGAAAAGCGCCGGCGTATGTTTCTAGCCAGATCCCCCTCCGCCCGTCATCCTCGGGCTTGACCTCTCCCCGTCATCCTCGGGCTTGACCCGAGGATCCACGCCCAAGCCCACCAAAGCTCGAAATAGAGGTCGCGCCACTCCGGGTTCATTGTCTCGATCAACTCGATTTTCCATTGCCGGTACCAGCGTTTGAGAGACTTCTCACGCCGAATGGCGGTACCGATCTGCAGATGCTCTTCGTACCAGACGAGTTGGGTGCAACCGTATTTTGACGCAAAGCCCGGTGTTAACCCCTCTCGATGCTCGAAGATACGGCGCTCAAGATCCGAGGTGACGCCGATATAAAGCGTTCCGCGCTTGTGGTTCGTGACGATGTAGACGAATCCGGCCATGACACTGATGGTGCTTGCGCATGGATCCTCGGGTCAAGCCCGAGGATGACGACGGGGATCTGTGAGAACTGAATGCAGAACAGCGTTGGCATTGTGGTTCCCCATCGGTCGCGAAAATGTCGGCATTTGCTCCGGACAACACCCACCCCTGACCGTCATCCTCGGGCCTGACCCGAGGATCCATAGACCAGCCCTGTCGCTGTCGGCGCCTTCGCGTACCGCAAAGACGCGACCGTCATTTTTGATTTTGTGGGTTCGGGGCAAGCTTGAGGCCGGAGACGCGGCCAATAATCGGCTGCAAACTGTGGCGTGGCGTCCGGTTTTCGCCGTCGCCACGCATGTCGTTAGTATCTGGCCTTTACTCGTCGCCCATCTTCAGCGCGGCGATGAAGGCTTCCTGCGGGATCTCCACCTTGCCGAACTGGCGCATGCGCTTCTTGCCGGCCTTCTGCTTTTCCAGAAGCTTGCGCTTGCGGGTGGCATCGCCGCCGTAGCACTTCGCCGTCACGTCCTTGCGCAGCGCCGAGATGGTTTCGCGGGCGATGACGTTGCCGCCGATCGCCGCCTGGATCGGGATCTTGAACATGTGCTTCGGGATCAGCTCCTTGAGCTTCTCGCACATTTCGCGACCGCGCTTTTCCGCCGCCATCCGGTGCACCATCATAGACAGCGCGTCGACCGGCTCGCCGTTGACGAGGATCGACATCTTCACCAGGTTGCCTTCCTTGTGGTCGGTGATCTGGTAGTCGAACGAGGCGTAGCCCTTGGAGATCGACTTCAGCCGGTCGTAGAAATCGAACACCACTTCGTTGAGCGGCAGGTCGTAGGTCAGCATCGCGCGGGTGCCGACATAGGTCAGCTCGATCTGGATGCCGCGGCGGTCCTGGCAGAGCTTGAGAATGCCGCCGAGATAATCGTCGGGCGTCAGGATCGTCGCGCGGATCCACGGCTCGTGGATTTCTGCAATCTTGACGACGTCGGGCATGTCGGCCGGGTTGTGCAGCTCGCGCTCGGAGCCGTCGGTCATGAACAGCTTGTAGACGACCGAAGGCGCCGTGGCGATCAGGTCGAGGTCGAACTCGCGCTCCAGGCGTTCCTGGATGATTTCAAGGTGCAGGAGGCCGAGGAAGCCGCAGCGGAAGCCGAAGCCGAGGGCCGCAGACGATTCCATTTCGAACGAGAACGACGCGTCGTTGAGGCGCAGCTTGCCCATCGCCGAACGCAGGTCCTCGAAGTCGGCGGCATCGACCGGGAAGAGACCGCAGAAGACGACCGGCTGCGCCGGCTTGAAGCCCGGCAGTGCCTTGGCGGTCGGGCGCTTGTCCTCGGTGATGGTGTCGCCGACGCGGGTATCGGCCACTTCCTTGATCGAGGCGGTGATGAAGCCGATCTCGCCCGGGCCGAGCGCATCCATGGCCACCATCTTCGGCGTCAGCACGCCGATGCGTTCGATCGTGTACTTGGCGTCGGTGCCCATCATGCGGATGGTCATGCCCTTTTTCAGGGTGCCGTCGATGATGCGCACGAGAACCATGACGCCGAGATAGGTGTCGTACCAGCTGTCGACGAGCAGCGCCTTCAGCGGTGCGGTTTCGCCGCCCTCGCTTTTCGGCGCCGGCAGCTTGGTGACGATCGCCTCGAGAACATCGGGGATGCCGAGGCCGGTCTTGGCCGAGATCAGCACGGCGTCCGACGCGTCGATGCCGATCACTTCCTCGATCTGTTCCTTGATCCGCTCCGGTTCGGCGGCGGGAAGGTCGATCTTGTTGAGCACGGTGACGAGCTCGTGATTGTTGTCGATCGCCTGGTAGACGTTGGCGAGCGTCTGGGCTTCCACGCCCTGGCTGGCGTCGACGACCAGGAGCGAGCCTTCGCAGGCCGACAGCGAACGCGAGACTTCATAGGCGAAGTCGACGTGGCCGGGCGTGTCGATGAGGTTCAGCACGTAGGTTTCGCCGTCATTGGCCTTGTAGTGCAGACGCACGGTCTGGGCCTTGATGGTGATGCCGCGCTCGCGCTCGATATCCATGCTGTCGAGCACCTGCTCGGACATTTCCCGCTCGGCAAGGCCGCCCGTCGACTGGATCAGTCGGTCGGCCAGCGTCGATTTGCCGTGGTCGATATGGGCCACGATCGAGAAATTACGGATATGCGACAGGGGCGTCTTGGAAGATGTTGTGCTCATGGGCCGCATATAGCAGTGCGTTCAAGCCGCGCAAAGCGGGAAATGAAGGCTTCGTTCACTATAAATCGCAAGCCTCGGCGGCTATTCGGCTCTTGCCTCGGCGTCGATCAGCGCGCCGGCATTCGGCACCTGCGCGCTCTTCAGTTCGAAGGCCTCGCGCTCCCCGGCCGGCACCTCGTCGCGTTTCCTGAGGCGCAGCAGCACGAACAGCGCGTAGAGTGTGGCAACGACCATCGCCGCATAGATGAACGTGCGCGGACCGAACACCGGCGTCAGCAGCGTCACCAGCATCGGCACCAGGGTTGCGGCGGCCGACCAGGCGACCAGCATGGTGCTGGCGAGCGGCACGAAATCCGCCGGATCGGTGCGGTCGTTGGCATGGGCATTGGCGATGGAATAGACGGTCTCGACCGCACCGGCGAAAAGCGCAAACACGACCATCAGCAAGAGAAGATTGCTGAAGGTCGCCGAGATCGCGAAGAAGCCGGCAGCAACGATCAGCAGGCAGGTGGCGATCAGCACCAGCCGGCGGTCGATCCGGTCCGACAGCGTGCCCATCGGGTACTGGATGGCGATCAGCCCGAGCTGCATGACGAACATCAGGTTGGCGACGTCGCCCTGGCTGACCTGGTTGGCGGCGGCATAGATCGGGGTAAAACCCTGCACCACCATCGACAGGCCGCCGGCGGCAAGCACGCCGATGAAGGCGACGGGCGAACTGCGCCAGACCATGGGGATGTCGATGCTGACCTTGGCCGGCGCCGGCGGCGTGGGCAGGCGGGTCAGGCCGATCGGCAGGATGGCCAGTGCCGTGAAGAAGATGGTGATGAGCGGCGGCAGGTTGCCGTCGGCCGGAATCTGTCCGAACAGCCAGGCGCCGGTGCCGAGCCCGATCACATAGGCCATGTAGAACATCGCCATTGCCTTGCCGCGCCAATGGTTGTCGCTGGCATGGTTCAGCCAGCTCTGGCTGATGATGAAATTGGTGTTGCCGGCGGCGCCGTAAAGGCCGCGGGCGAGCACCCACAGGATCGGGTGCATGCCAAGGCTGATCGTCAGCGCCGAAAGGATGACCAGCGCCATCGAGCAGGAAAACGCCCGGGCGTGGCCGACGCGACGGATCATCGGCCCGGCGATGACGCAGCCGACAAGGCCGCCGAAGGCAACCATGGTGACCGCCGCACCCGGAACCCACTCCGGCGCGCCGGACCGCGTCAGCACGAACGGCACGTAGGCGAGCATCATGCCGTTGCCGATCGCCACTGATGTCATCGACGTCACGATGCTGGCGATCGACGTCAGCGAGGAGGGCTGCTTGTCCATGTCTTGCCGGTCCGTTTCATCGGCCGTGACGGCCTGTTGCGTGAGGCTCTTCTAAATTATTGAGTGGGAACGCTTTTTTGCTCCGGATACCCGAGGGAGACCTTAGCCGAATGCACGTCGTTGCAATGTCGCCAAAGCGGCATCCCCCGCCTTTATTTTCCGTTCGGCATGGTCTTGACTCCATTATATGAGAAATGCAATCTCAAATAATGGAAAACAGCAGCGATCCCCTTGAGCATGCCATCGGCGAACGCGTGCGTTCGCTCAGGGTGGGGCAGAATCTCACGCTCGACGATCTGGCGACGCGCTCCGGCGTTAGCCGGGCGATGATATCGCGCATCGAGCGCGGCGAGGCGAGCCCGACGGCGCAGTTGCTGGCCAAGCTCTGCAGCGCGCTCTCGACCACACTGTCGGCGCTCTTTGCCTTTGAAGGCGAGCAGGTCTCGCCGGTTGCAAGGCGAGCCGATCAAAGACTCTGGCGGGATCCGGAATCCGGCTATCTGCGCCGCTCGGTCTCGCCGGAAGGTGTCGGCTCCCCGGTCGATATCGTCGAGGTCGAGTTCCCGCCGGGTGCCCGTGTTGTCTTCGAGCGGCAACCGGCCGACCGGGGCATAACGCAGCATCTCTGGCTTTTCTCCGGTCGGCTCGAGCTGACCATGGAGTCCGGTCCCCATGTGCTGGAGGCCGGAGACTGCCTGTTCATGGGGCTCGAACAGGCCCATGTCTTTCACAATCCGCATGGTGAGCCGGCTCACTATGCCGTCATCCTCAGCCGAACCAGGATTTGATCATGCCTGACATTACGATCCGCCTTCTCACCGAAGCCGAGGCTCGTTCCGCCATCCCGGCGCTTGCCGAGGTGCTGTCCGACTGCGTCGAGGGCGGCGCTTCCGTCGGTTTCATGCAGCCCTATCCGCCGGAGGCGGCCCTGCCCTATTGGGAGGGAGTCGCCAATGCCGTTGCCGGCGGTGAAACGCTGCTGATGGTGGCCGAAGACGAGGGGCGGATCGTCGGCACGGTCCAGGTCGGCGTGGCGCAGATGCCCAACCAGCCGCATCGCGGCGATCTGAAGAAGCTGCTCGTCCATCGCGTCGCCCGTGGCAAAGGCATTGCCCGGCTGCTGATGCAGGCCGTCGAGCGCGAGGCGGCTCTGCGCGGCAAGGCGTTGCTCGTGCTCGACACTGCGACCGGCAGCGAGGCGGAGGCGATCTATCCGCGCCTGGGATGGGAGCGCGTCGGCGTCATCCCCGATTACGCCCTATGGCCGGAAGGCGGCCTTTGCGCCACGACGCTTTTCTACAAGCATCTCGCGGTTCTGGGGTGATTGCCACCCACTTGGCGTGATCGCCCCGCTCCCCGGCCCGTTCCCGGCGAGCGGGGAGAAGGGGGAATGGGAGTTTCTGCTTATCTTCCAGCCTCCGGCATTTGCCCGCTGTCGGCTGCAACGCAGGCTTTTTCGCGAGACCCCTGTTGACCTCAACGTTACTTGAGGTTGTACGAATATTTCTACCCGTCGCCGACGGGTTTTGAAAAGATACTCAAGGAGAGTTCAATGAGCAGCAATACAAAGGCGGGCACCGTCGCGCCGCTCTATCGCATCAACAAGTTTGCGGTGCCGACTGCCGCGCGCGCAGAGTTTGTGGAGCTGGTGGCAAAGACGCTCGCGGTGATCCGCAGCCAGGACGGTTACGTCAAGGACCTCTTCCTCGAGCAGCATGCCGGCCCGGGAAAGTTCAACTTCGTCACCATGATCGAATTCGTGAGCGAAGAGTTTGCCCCGAAGGTCGCGGCGGCGATCGGCGAGCTGGACAGAAGTCTCAACCTCGACCGCGAGGCGCTGATGGAAAAACTCGGCGTCCAGACCGATTCGGCCAGCTACAAGAGCTTCCAGGCTGTATCTGCATGACATCACGCCGCTCCGGCCTTGCGGCGGGACTGGCGACCGACGCGTCGATCTCGACGCGTCAGGCTCGCTGACGAATTTGCAGGCTTTCGGCTTTAAGAAACGAAGAAGGTGGACAGGCCCTGGCCGGCCGCAAAGGCCATATAGGCGAGAACGGTGAAGTAGATCGTGGTCGCGATCAGGAAGAGATAACCGCCAGCAACCATCAGCCCGTCGCGCTGGATGATGCCGAGCGACAACAGCAGGATGGCAATGCCCGGCAGCGTGTTCGACAGCGGGATGAGGCCGAGCGGAAACATCAAGAGCACGCCTCCGGTCATGATCATCAGGCCGTTGAAGCGGTTCATCAGCGCCCCTTGCGTCAGGAAACCGAAGCGCGGCCTGACGAAACGGTCGAGCTTGGAAACGAGTGCCGCACCCTTCTGCAGCGTCGGCACCAGTTTTTCCGTTTCGATCTGCCGGTCGAGGATGCGCTGCGGCATCCAGGGCAGGCGGTTGAGCGTGATCGAGATCGAGATCAGGATGATGGCCGCACCGAAGACGGTGCTGACGCCCGGAATCGACACCGGCAGCAGAAACGGCAGCGTCAGCAGTGCGCACAGCAGCAGAAAGCCCTGTTCGCCGATCCCCGTCATCAGGTCGCGAAGCGTGATCGTGTTGCCGCTGATGGAACCGATCATCCCGTTGAGCGTGTCGCTGAGACTGCGCTGCGTGTCGCCAAACTCGATTGCCATCAGATAGTCCGCCTCGATTTTCCCCGAACACCCTTGCTATCAAGAGCGTGTGAAGGATCGGTTAGTATCCGGCCTTGTCATGCCGATGACTGTGGCCCTGGCGCCATTTGTCGTCAAACCATGGCATCAGTGGGACGCCTCTTCATCTTCCTGCCGCAATCGCTAGTATGAAGCACCTTTGAGCACGAATGGGGACCATTGATTCTATGATCAAGAAATGCGCCATACTGGCTGTTGCGGCCATCTATCTCTCGGGATGCACGACCACCGATCCCTATACGGGTGAGCAGAAGATGTCGAACACCGCCGGCGGCGCGCTGATCGGCGCGGGCCTCGGTGCTGCGACCGGTCTTCTCGTCGGCGGCAGTGCCGCCGGACGGCGCGATGCCGCTCTCGTCGGTGCCGGCATCGGCGCGCTCGGCGGCGGCCTGATCGGCAACTACATGGACAGCCAGGAAGCGGAATTGCGCGCCCAGCTGCAGGGCACGGGTGTTTCCGTAACCCGCGCCGGCGACCGCATCATCCTGAACATGCCGTCGAACATCACCTTCGCCACCGACCGCGACCAGGTGATCCCGGCCTTCTACGATACGCTGAACTCCGTGGCGATCGTGCTGCGCAAGTTCAACAAGACGCTGATCGATGTCGACGGCCATACCGATTCCACCGGCAGCGCCTCCTACAACCAGGGCCTCTCCGAGCGCCGCGCAGCCTCCGTTGCCAACTATCTGGCAAGCCAGGGCGTCGACCAGCGCCGCATGGCCACCATGGGCTTCGGTCAGGAACGGCCGATCGCCTCCAACGGCAGCGAAGCCGGCCGGGCGCAGAACCGCCGCGTCGAAATCTCCATCGCCCCGATCAAGCAGGGCTGATCGGTTCGATACAAGAACATCGAAGGGCTGCACCGGCACCGGTGCAGCCCTTCTTCATTGGGACTGGCGCTCCACGTTGTTGCTAGAAGCGGTAGCGCAAAAGCCGTCCCATCCGCTGCAGCACGGGCATGACGCTGAAGAACTGCATGGCGATCCGCGCGGCAGCGGACATCCTTTCTATCTGGCTCGGATCGTAGTCACAGACTTCTTCCAGCAGGCTGAGGCCCGGAACCTGCCGCTCCAGCATGCGCGGATCGTCGATGCCCCAGTGAAGCGCGGCACCCGTGGCGCGGATGGCGGGATTGAGCCGCAGCAACTGAAGGCCGAGGTGGCTGTAGCCGTCGAAGACGATCTCGCCCGCCGGCAGGCGCTCCACGAGGCGCCGCAGCAAATCGTAGACGTCCTCCGCCGCGAGATAGGGCAGGACGCCTTCGGCGACGACCATCGCCGGTCTGTCACCCGGTATATCAGCAAGCCATCCGGCCTCCGTCACCGAAGATCCGATCAGCGTGTCGTTGGCGCGATCCGGGTAGAGACTGCGGCGCAACGCGATCACGTCGGGAAAGTCGACGTCGAACCACCGCACCTCTGCCGGCGGATCGACGCGGAAAATGCGGGAATCGAGGCCGCAACCGAGATGCAGGACGGTTGCATCCGGGTGCCTGTCGACGAACGCTTCTGTCCATCGGTCGAGGAGATAGGCGCGCACGGCGATGCCGATCGTCATGTCAAGGCCGACGTCGAGACGCTGCGCGGCCTGCCCGAGGCGCCGCATGGCATCGGCCGCGAAATGGTCGTGCAGGAGCGAATCGGGAAGCGCGCTTTCGGCGGCCTTTGCCTGCAGTGTGATCAGCAGCGTTTCTCGGGTGCCGCTAAGGCCGATCTCGTCGGCGTCCATCGTTTCCTCCTCTACAGCGCCGCGCGTCAAACATGACGCGCAAAGGACGCTGTAGCGCTTCAAGCCTGCTGCATAATCTTATCCTGAAATCGGATCCGATTTCAGGAATTGTGCAGGAGACACGGCCTCGGAAACCATGGGACGTATCTGCTGCCTAGAGCATTTCCAGGAAAAGTGCGGAGCGGTTTTCCGTCAGGAAATGCGAAAAACAAAGAGATAGAGCGTTTCTGCGACTCCGTTTAGGACAGAAACGCTCTAGGCTCCCGCTGCCTTTGCTGCACGCGCCCGCCGGACACGCCTCGCCGTCAGGATCGCCAGTGCCGGTGCCAGCGCAAACAGCCAGAAGAGCCATTGCGTCGCGCGGGCAACCCCGTCGGTGGTGCTTGCTTCGATGCCCGCCAGGTTGGCAGTCAGGCCGGCAAGGGCAGCACCAAGCGCGGCGGCAAAAAGCTGGACGGTGGTGATCGAGCTTGAAGCCTTCTCTTGCTCACCCTGTGGCGCGAGTTCGTAGACGGCCGTCACGATATGCGGCCAGGCGAAGCCCATGCCGAAGCCGACCGCCATGATACCGGCCGACAGCGGTGCGGCGATCGCCGCAAAGCCGGCGCCAGCCATCGGCATGAACACGGCGATCAGCGCCAGTCCGGCAAAGCCGAAGCTTGGGCCCGCGAAGATCGTGCGCTGTGCCCGGTCGCCATGCCAGTGCGCGCTCGTCATCGATCCGGCGGTCCAGCCGATCGACATCAGCGCGGCGATGTAGCCGGCAACCAGCGGCGACAGACCATGCAGTTCCTGCAGCAGATACGGCACGTAGATTTCCGGCTGCATGCCGATCATCAGCAGCGTAATCGTCGCATAAAGGGCCGCCAGCGGGGAGGTTATGGTGAAGCTGCCGCTTGGCAGAAGCTTGCCGACAGCGCGGCGCTCGACAAGCAAAAGCACTGCGAACATGAGCATGGCCGCGCCGACCGAGGCGAGCTGTTCGCCCGATATGGACAGAGTGCTTGCGATCGAAAGCGCCAGAACGATGCCGACCAGAAGCAGCAGCTGCAGCACGGGCAGCGGTGTGCGCTTGCCTTCGGACCAAGCGTTGCGCGGCAGCGTCCAGAAGGCGAGTGCTGCCAGAAGTGCGGTCAGCGGCAGCAGCGACCAGAAGGCGGCGCGCCAGGTGGCAAATTCGGCAAACATGCCGCCGACGGCCGGGCCGATGAGCGTTGCCGTGCCCCAGGTCGCCGAGATCAGGCCGATGGCGCGGGTCCAGAGCGCCGGGGCAAAGACAAGCCGGATGACGCCATAGGCGAGCGCATAGAGCAGGCCGCCGCCAAAGCCCTGGATCGCCCGGCCGCCAAGCAGCACCAGCATATCGGGAGCGGAAGCACACATGAGCGTACCGAGGCCGAAGACGAGCGCGCCGATCGCATAGGCCGAGCCTGCGCCGACGGCGGCAAGCAGCCGGGCCGAAAGCGCTGCACCGAGGATCGATGCGGCGACGAAAACCGTCGTGCTCCAGGCATAATATTCGAGCCCGCCGATCTCGCGCACGATCGACGGCATGATGGTGGTGACGACATAGATGTTCAGGGCATGCAGGGCCACGCCGCCGCTCAGCACGATGGAATGAATGGCGTTTTCGCCCGACAGCAGGGCGAGCCAGCCGCTGTCCGCCCTGTCAGCGGGTATGGATGTCTTGTCGAGCATGCGTCTGCACCTTTCCTGTGGCGTCACGACGGCCGGGCAAACAACGCGTCGCGCCGTGCGGCGCGTCGGCCTTGCCCCGTCGGGACCGACCGAGCGCTCCCGTTTCAAATAGGGTCTTCGAGCCGCTCTATTTCTTTGTTTCTACGCATTTCCTGACGGAAAACCGCGTCGCACTTTTTCTGGAAATGCTTTGATTCAGTGGACCGCAGCGTCACCGAGATGCGTGAGCTTGTCCGGATTGCGAACGATGAAGATGTCGTTGACGTTTCCGTCGCCGTCATAGCCGAAGGAAACGCTGGCGGCGATATCATTTTCGCTCTCGCCCCTGAGCACAATGCCGCGGCCGCCGTTGATCTCGGCGATTTCCCAGACATAGTGCGCCCAGTATTCGGTGAGCCGGTCGGCGATGAAGGCAAGCACGGTGTTCTTGCCCGAAAGCACGCCGAGCACCGTCGCCACCTTGCCGCCGCCATCGGCCGTCAGTCGCACCTCAGCCGAAAGCAGGCTCGAGAGGCCGGAAATATTGCCGCCATGGATCGCCGCGTGGAAAGCCGACAACAATTCGTCCTGGCGTTCGCGCGGCGTCTGGTGACGGCTCTTCTCCACGCCGATATTGGTCTTGGCGCGCGACACCAGCTTGCGTGCGGCGGCCTCCTGCATGTCGAGCGTTTCGGCGACCTCCTCATAGGGCTGGCCGAAGATTTCGTGCAGCAGATAGGCGGCCCGCTCCTTCGGCGTCAGCCGCTCCAGCATCAAGAGGAAGGCGGTGGTGAGCGACGAGGTCAGCGCCAGCTTTTCCTCGGCATTGTCTTCACTTGCCGTATGGATCGGCTCGGGCAGCCAGGCGCCGACATAATCGACGCGCTTGCGGTGCGCCGCCTTCAACAGATCGAGGCAGCGGCGGGTGCAGGCGGTCGTCAGCCAGGCGGCCGGGCTTTCGATCACCGTCTGATCGGCCTCCTGCCACTTAACGAACGTGTCCTGCACCGCATCTTCGGCATCCGTGCGCGAACCAAGGATCCGGTAGGCGAGACCGAGAAGGCGGGGACGCGCCTCCTCGAAAATTGCCGTGCTGCGGACGCCTTTCGTATCGGTCATGTCTCGGCTCCATTGGGGTGTCGATCGTTGCTCATGACCATCTGACGATTGGCTTGCTGCACCTGTGACGCCGTCTTGAAATTTTTCTCAGATTTTTGGCGGGTAGGCGTGCTGCTCGCCGCGCAAGTCGGTGACCGTGTAGCAACCCCCGCCGTCCGCGGCGATCGATGCTGCGCTGATCACCGCCTTGCCGTGCCCGCCGGGAATGTCGAGGATATAGGCCGGCTGGCAGAGGCCGGAGACGCGGCCGCGCAACGATGCGACCAGCGCCTGACCTTCCTCGATCGACAGCCGGAAATGGCTGGTGCCCGGCGCCAGATCCGGGTGGTGCAGGTAGTAGGGCTTGATCCGGGTCTCGACGAAGGCGCGCATCAGGGCGGCAAGCACGTCCGCATCGTCATTGATGCCTTTCAGCAGCACCGACTGGCTGACCATGACGACGCCGGCATCGATCAGCCGGGCCGAGGCGTCGCGCGCTTCCGGGGTCAGTTCACGCGGATGGTTGGCATGCAGCGCCACATAGGTGGCCTTGCCGCTCGCCTTGAGGGCTGCGATCAGGTCGGCGTTGATGCGCTCGGGCTCGACCACCGGCACGCGCGTGTGAAAGCGCACGATCTTGACGTGAGCGATCGGTTTCAGCCGCTCCATGATTTCGGTGAGCCGGCGCGGCGACAGCACCAGCGGGTCGCCGCCGGTGAGGATGACCTCCCAGATCTCCTCATGTTCGGCGATATAGGCGATCGCCGCATCGAGTTCGGCAGGTGTCAGCGTGCCAAGGCCTTGCGGCCCGACCATTTCGCGGCGGAAGCAGAAGCGGCAATAGACCGGGCAGACATGCACGGCTTTCAGGAGCACCCGGTCGGGATAGCGGTGGACGATGCCTGTCACCGGGCTGTGCGGCCTGTCCCCGATCGGATCCTCGCGCTCTTCCGGCAACAACGTCAGCTCGGCCGCATCGGGCACGAACTGGCGGGCGATCGGATCGTTCGGATCGTTACGGTCGATAAGCTTTGCGATCGTCGGGCTGATGGCGACCGCATAGCGCTCGGCGACGCGCGAAACGGCGTCTTGCTGCGATGGTTTGATAAGGCCGGCCTCGACGAGGTCGCCGGCCGTCTTGATCGGGCGATGAACGTTCATAACTGCGTCTCCGCTACCGGTGCCCAGAGCACCTGGTCGATGCGCGATGCACCCGTTGCCAGCATCGCCAGCCGGTCGAAGCCAAGCGCGATGCCGCTGGCTTCCGGCATGATCGTCAGCGCCGCCAGAAAGTCCTCGTCCAGCGGGTAGGTCTCGCCGTAGACGCGGGCCTTTTCCGCCATTTCCATTTCGAAACGGCGGCGCTGCTCGGCGGCGTCGGTCAGTTCGCCGAAGGCATTGGCGAGTTCGACGCCGCAGGCATAGAGCTCGAAGCGTTCGGCAACGCGATGGTCGCGCGCCGTCGGCCGGGCAAGGGCAGCTTCGGCGGCCGGGTATTCGTCAAGGATTGTCGCGCGGCCAAAGCCGAGATGCGGTTCGATTTTTTCGACAAGCACGCGGCTGAACAGGTCGGCCCAGGTGTCGTCGGCGGCAACCCGCAACCCGACCGTTGCCATCGCGCTGGCAAGCGCGTTCCGGTCCGTTTCGCCGTTGGAGGCGATCGAGGCGAGCAGGTCGATGCCCGCAAAGCGCGCGAAGGCTTCGGCCACTGCCAGGCGTTCCGGCTCGGCGAAGGGGTCGCAGGTGTGGCCCTGGAAGGTGAACTGGCCGGTGCCGGTCGTCTGTGCCGCGAGTGCAAGGATATCGGCACAGTCGCGCATCAGCGTCTCATAGGTCTCGCCGGCGCGGTACCACTCGAGCATGGTGAATTCCGGATGATGCAGCGGCCCGCGCTCGCGGTTGCGGTAGACATGGGCGAAGCAGGCGATGCGTTTTTCGCCGGCGGCAACCAGCTTCTTGCAGGCAAATTCCGGTGAGGTGTGCAGATAGAGCGGGTGGGCGGAGCCGTCATGGTTGAGCGCCTCTGTGCCAAAGGCGTGCAGATGAGCCTCGTTGCCCGGCGAGACCTGCAGCGTCGCGGTATCGACCTCGATGAAGTCGCGCTCGTCGAAGAACCGGCGCAGCGCCGACTGGATCCGGTTGCGCCCGAGGAGAAACGGGCGCCGGTCGGCATGGACGTGCGGCGTCCACCAGGGTGAGGCATGCGACATGGTCGTTCGATCCAGGCTTTCTGCGCGCCCCAGGCTTTCTTCGCACCAATGCCGGCGCAGGCTGGCTATTTGCACGAAATTAGGGTAGTGGCGGCGCGATATCATAATTTTCGCGTCTTTCGGGGCCGGCTTTCCCGGCGCGCCGTGTCGCGCATACCTCTGTTACAAGGAAGACTAATGGTCAAGGTCATCGCTTCATCAGTCCGCAAGGGCAACGTTCTCGACGTTGACGGCAAGCTCTATGTCGTTCTTACCGCGCAGAACTTCCACCCGGGCAAGGGCACGCCGGTCACCCAGGTCGACATGCGCCGCATTTCCGACGGCGTGAAGGTCTCCGAGCGCTACCGCACGACCGAGCAGGTCGAGCGCGCCTTCGTCGAGGACCGCGAGCACACCTTCCTTTATGAAGATGGCGAAGGCTTCCACTTCATGAACCCGGAAAGCTACGACCAGCTGGTCATGACCACCGACGACATCGGCGACCTCAAGGCCTACCTGCAGGAAGGCATGGCCTGCATTCTTTCGATCCACGAAGGCCTGGCGATCGCCATCGACCTGCCGCGCCACGTGACGCTTGAAATCACCGAGACCGAGCCGGTAGTCAAGGGCCAGACGGCATCGTCGTCCTACAAGCCGGCTGTTCTGTCGAATGGCGTTCGCACGCTCGTTCCGCCGCATATCCAGGCCGGCACCCGCGTCGTCATCGCGACCGAAGACGGCTCCTATGTCGAGCGCGCCAAGGACTGACACGATCAGGGACTGGCACGATCGAGTGATCGCATCGAACGGGGACGGCGGGTTCAACCTGCCGTCCCCGTTGTCGTTTCTGCCGCATGTTTCCCTAGATCGGAATCGATTTAGGGACCAAATTATCCAGCAGATCGAAAATACTACAGCGTCCCTTGCGTGCCATCTTTGACGCTTGGCGTCGTACAGCCTGCAAGCGGCGGCTGCGGCTCGATCAGCAACCGCAAATTTAGGGGGAGCATTTCGAAAAACGGGTGCTAGGATGCCGGCGCCACGACGTTGCTGTCACGAGAGGGTCTGCATGTTTCCATTGTCGCACATGATGAAGTCGTTCATTCGCAAGGGTCGCCTGACGGTGATCGACGCCGATGGCAAAAGACACATTTTCTCCGGCGTGCCGGGACCCGAAGTCACGATGCGGCTCACCGACAAGAAGCTCTATCGCAGCCTTGTCTTCAATGCGGAGCTGGCGGCTGGCGAAGCCTACATGGACGGCACCATGCGGTTCGAGGAAGGCTCGACGCTCAAGGACTTCCTGACGCTGTTTTCGATCAACCGGCTCTCGCTCGGCTCCTATCCGATCCAGAAGGTGCTGCGCGCGGTGAAGATGCGCTTTCGCAAGCGCCAGCAGGCAAATCCCAAGGGCAAGGCGCAAGAGAACGTTGCGCATCACTACGACCTCGGCAACGACTTCTACAAGTTGTTCCTCGACGACAACATGCTCTATTCCTGCGCCTATTTCCGTGAGCCGAATGAGAGCCTGGAGAAGGCCCAGCGCAACAAGCTGCGGCTGCTCGCCTCCAAGCTTTGCCTGGAGCCGGGCATGAAGGTGCTCGATATCGGCTCCGGCTGGGGCGATCTGGCGATGTACCTGGCGAAGCTCGAAAATGTCGAAGTGCTGGGCGTGACGCTTTCGAAGGAGCAGCAGGCGCTGTCCTCGCAAAGGGCCGAGGCCGCCGGGCTCGCCGATCGTGTCCGCTTCGAGCTCAAGGATTATCGCGACGTGCAGGGGCCGTTCGACCGTATCGTTTCGGTCGGCATGTTCGAGCATGTCGGCGTGCATCACTACGATGAGTTTTTCAAGAAACTCAATGCGCTGATGCGGGATGACGGCCTTGCCGTGCTGCATTCGATCGGCCACATGAGCCCGCCCGGCATGGCGAGCGCATGGCTGCGGAAATACATCTTCCCCGGCGCCTATTCGCCGGCACTCTCGGAGGTCTTCGACGTCGTCGAGCGCAACAGTCTCTGGGTCACCGATCTGGAGTTCCTGCGCGTGCACTACGCCACGACGCTGGCGCATTGGGGCGAGCGGTTCGAGGCCAACCGCGACAAGGTGATCGCGATGTATGACGAGCGTTTCGCTCGCATGTGGGAGTTCTATCTGATCAGTGCCGAGATGATGTTCCGCACCGGCAGCCAGCTCGTCTTCCACATGCAGCTGTCGCGCTCACGTGACGCGGCGCCGATCGTGCGCGATTACATCACCGACCGGCAGCGCGACTTCATGGCCCGCGAGCACGCACTCGACCTCAATATCTGACCGGCCCCATCTGACCGGCCCCATCTGACCGGCTTCGTGCCGGTCAGTCTCCGTTCCAGCGCAGCCGCTTGTAGTCGAAGCCGAACTCGAGCGTCGGCTTGACGATCGAGAAGAACGGCGAAAGGTCGAAGTCGCGTGGCGTGTAGAGCGAATGGTGGCGGATATGCAGGATCTCTTCGCGTGAATAGGTGGAGGTGGCCGACGCGTGCCCGGGCGCGCGCGTGACCCCCGGCAGGATCGGATAGCGGATCTGCTGGAAGGCTTCGGCAATCAGCGTCGAGCAGATCGCCCGCGTCGGATCACCCGAGCCAAGCGCCAGCAGGCGCCGGCGCCAGCGTACCGGCACCGGCGGTGCCGGCATGAAATAGCGCAGCATGTCCAGAATGTTCTTCAGGTCGTATTTCATGCCGAGCCGGGAGATCATGAAGCCGACCAGCGCGGTGCGATCGTCGGGCGTCAGCGCCACCGGCCGGCAGATGCGCGTGTTGAACGATGCATATTTCTTTAAAGGCACGGCGATGCAGCCTTCGCCGATATTCACCTCGATCAGCTGTGGCCTTTCGATTACCGGCAGGGTCGCCTGGTCGAGCGTCAGCGGCATCTGGTCGCCGGCGAAAAATGCAGCATGCGACCAGGTCGATTGGGTCAAATATTTGATCGCAGCGGAAACCCTCTGGTTGCCTTCGATCAACAGGACGTCGCCCGGGCGCAGCGTGCGCGCCAGGGTTTCCTGATCGGATGGCGTGTAGGGTTCATAGCCAAGGGTCTGTGTCTGCAGCCTTGCGGCCATGCGGGCGCCGAGCCGGTCCAGAAATGTATCCTTGCTTTCGGAAAGCGGGTAGATGGTCTTCATGGAGGCGGCCGCTCCAACGACGGGAATGGGGATAAGCATGCGCCTGCATGGTGGCCGAGCCGCGACACTCTGTCGAGTGATTGTCTCGTGATTGCATGGCTTTGGCCTTGACGCACATTCCCAGGGTTTCTATTTTAGAACTATTCTAAAGAAGGTTTTCGCTGATGTTTTCCCGCCTCTTCTCCCGCTCCAAGCGTTCGTTTCTTTCTCTCACCGAACAGGAAATCCTGGCCCTGGCGATCTCGTCGGAGGAAGACGACGGCCGCATCTATCTCGCCTATGCGGATGCGCTGAGAGAAAAATATCCACACTCGGCAAAAGTGTTCGAGGAGATGGCGGAGGAGGAGAGCCACCACCGGCAATGGCTGATCGACATGCATGTCCAGCGCTTCGGCAACCGGATCCCGCTGGTCCGCCGTGAGCATGTGCGCGACTTTCCCGATCGCAAGCCCGACTGGCTGATCGCTGAAATGCCGATCGAGAAGGCGCGCGCGGAGGCAGAGGCGATGGAGGAGACGGCGCACCGCTTCTATGTCGAGGCGGCAGCACGAACCCAGGATGCCGCGACGCGCAAGCTGCTGGGCGACCTGGCGATTGCGGAAAAATCGCATGAATCGCTTGCCCGCAGGCTCGGTGAAAAACACACGCCGGACGATGTCCGCGAGGAAGAGGATCAGACGGCGCGCCGACAGTTCATCCTGACTTACGTTCAGCCGGGACTGGCAGGGCTGATGGACGGCTCGGTGTCGACGCTGGCGCCGATCTTCGCTGCCGCTTTTGCGACGCAGGATACCTGGCAGACCTTCCTCGTCGGCCTTTCCGCTTCTGTCGGCGCCGGTATTTCCATGGGATTCACCGAGGCGGCGCACGACGACGGCAAGCTTTCCGGGCGCGGCTCGCCGATCAAGCGTGGCCTCGCCTCGGGCATCATGACCGCCCTCGGCGGCCTCGGGCACGCGCTGCCCTATCTTATTCCGCATTTCTGGACGGCGACCATCACGGCCGCGGTCATCGTCTTCTTCGAGCTTTGGGCGATCGCGTTCATTCAGAATCGCTACATGGAAACGCCGTTCCTGCGTGCCGCATTCCAGGTTGTGCTCGGCGGCGGCCTCGTGTTGGCGGCGGGCATCCTGATCGGCAACGCCTGATCAGCCCCCCGCTTGAAACGAAAAATGGGCCGGTCTGACCGGCCCATTTTTGTAAAGCGATGATGTTGCGGTATCAGTTGCCGACCGAGCCGACGACCACTTCCGCGCCATTGTCGATGGTGACCCAGCGACCGCTGTTGAAAGACGCCTGACGCTTGAGGTAACGGTAGGGCGTCTGGGTCCAGAGCTTCACGCCGTTCTCAAGATTGTCGAGGACGAAATCGCCCTGGGCGGTGCGCACGGTCAGGACCGCATGGCCCTCACCATCAGGCTTGCGCACAACGGTGACCAGGAGGTCGCTTGCCGGGAAGCCTTTGCGCATCAGGCGCTTGCGCTTCTCGAGAACGAAGTCTTCGCAATCGCCTGCATCCTGCGGATAGGTCCAGACTTCATCCCTGCCGAAGAGTTCCTGATCGGTCACCGGTGTGATTTCGCGGTTCACGGAAGCGTTGACCTGGCGGATCGTCGCCCAGCCGCGCTCGGTGACACGCGGCGCCACGCTCGTCTTCGATTTGACGCTGCATTCGCCCTTGTGCTTCTGACAGAACTCGTAATGTCCGATCGGCTGCGAGGTAACCGAGCCGGTCTGCATCCAAGGAGAGGATCCCGCCTGTGCGGGAATTGCCGTGTTCGCTGAAATGAAAAGTGCGCAAAACGCCGCGATACTTCCCTTAACCCCAGTCCAAGACGCCATACAAATCCCCTGCGTGACGCGGTATTCCGGGCTCTTCCCGTCCGGACGTATTCGCGCAATCTTGAGTTGAGGGCAGCTTGTTCAGGTCTTCCGCCTCATGCTGCTCTAATCGTTAACAAAGAGTTAATAGAGTTGGGACGGGAGAGTCAATCTACTGATTCGGGCATTGGACTTTATGGTTAAGGCCGATGTCGAAATGCAGCGCAAAGCCTTGCGTAGCAGGCGGTCTGCCGCGCATGGGGTCGAAAAATTGGGGTAGAAGGGGCTTCGAACGCAGGCTTATCGGCTTAGGCCGAAGGCAGCATATTTCCGATCGCCTGTTTCATTTTAGCAATGTCTTCCTCGCGCGAAAGACGATGGTCGCCGTCACGGATGAGCGTCATGACGACGTCGTCGGCGAGAAGGTGCTCCATCAGTTTCAGCGCGTGCGTGTAGGGCACATCCGGGTCACGCATGCCCTGGAGAATGTGAACCGGGCAGCCCGTAGTGATCGTGCCGACGAGCACGCGGTTGTCGCGGCCGTCCTCGATCAGGGCGCGCGTATAGATGTTGGGTTCGGGGCTGTATTCGGACGGTTCCTCGAAATAGCCGCGTTCCGCAAGCGAGCGCTGCTCGATCTCCGTCAGGTTGGGTTCGATCAGTTCGGCGGTAAAGTCGGGGGCGGGCGCGATCAGCACCAGCCCGGCGATGCGTTCGCCCATGCCGCGCAGGCGCAATTCCTGGATCAGCCGCAGCGCGATCCAGCCACCCATCGAAGAGCCGATCAGGATCAGGCGCTGCCCGGGGGCGGCATGCTCGATCACGGCAAGGCTTTCTTCCAGCCAACGCGAGATCGTCCCGTCCTTGAAGGCGCCGCCGGAGGCACCATGGCCGGAATAGTCGAACCGGATGCAGTCGGTTGCCCGCTCGCGGGCAAGGCGCTCGACCTCGATGGCCTTCGTGCCGGTCATGTCCGAGCGGTAGCCGCCGAGCCACGCAAGCGTCGGCCGATCGGAAGGCTTTTGCGCCCGCAGGATCTTCATGGCGATGCGGCGACGGGCGGCATCCTTGCCAACCTCGATGAAGGTTGTTTCGGTTTCGGCTGGCGTCGTTTGCATCTCAATTCTCTCCAAATGCCCGGATTGGCGGCGAATTTCTTTCTAAAACAGATTCGTCTTGGCTTCGACAGGTGGTGATTTTCCTTGTGAGCCATGCTATTGACTCTCCCGTCGCAATTCACACATTGCCGTCGGCGGCAGATTGAAGCATTTCGGCTGAGGCCGCGCCGACTATTAATTGAACCGCATTTCGGAAACAGCTCGAGGAGAGTACGACCATTCGCAGACCGTTCAAAACGGACGCCCCCGTCAAGGAGGGACCGCGCTCAAACAAGGAAATCCGGGTTCCCCGGGTTCAGCTTATCGATGCCGAAGGCCAGAATATCGGTGCCGTCCCGATCGACCAGGCGCTCCGCATGGCGGAAGAGGCCGGTCTTGATCTGGTAGAGATCGCGCCGAACTCCGAACCGCCGGTGTGCAAGATCCTCGATCTCGGCAAGCTGAAGTACGCCAACCAGAAGAAGGCGGCCGAAGCGCGCAAGAAGCAGAAGATCGTCGAGATCAAAGAGATCAAGATGCGTCCCAACATCGACACGCATGATTATGAAGTGAAGATGCGGGCGATGAATCGCTTCTTCGAGGAAGGCGACAAGGTCAAGGTGACCCTGAAGTTCCGCGGTCGCGAAATGGCGCACCAGGAACTCGGCATGAAGCTCCTGCTTCAGGTCAAGGACGACACCCAGACGATCGCCAAGGTCGAAGCCGAGCCGAAGCTCGAAGGCCGCCAGATGATGATGGTCCTCGCTCCGCGTTGACCGCCGCTGACGGACGGGTCGTCCGTGCGACGTATCAGGTAGGAAGCCGCCCTCGGGGCGGCTTCTTGCGTTTGAGGGCGCCCCGACTTCCTCCGCAGCGCCTTTGCGCCTCTGCTGACAGAATGCTGACAGCCGGCCTCAGCGAGCTGTCAGTGGCGGCATGTCATTCTCCCGTGATCGAAATCAGGAGAAGGACGAAAGTCATGTACGTCACGCTTCGAAAAGCTTTGCTTGTTTCCACCATGGGTGTTTGTGGGCTCGTGTCCGCACCCGTTGGGTTCTCGCTGATCGCGACCGGTCCGGCGCATCCGTTCGCCACGTCAGCGCTTGCCGACGATGGCGACAGCAGTGGTCGCGGCGGCAGCGATGATGGCGGCCATGACGACCGCGACAACGACGACCGGGATGATGATGACGATCGCGGCGATAACCGCGGCCCCGGCAACGATCACGATGACGACGACGATGATGATGACAACCGCGGTCCCGGCAACCGAGACGACGATGACGATGACGATGACGATGACGATGATGATCGCGTTGACAACCGCGGTCCAGGCAACCGGGACGACGTTGACCGGCCTGAGGTTGCGCTGAGTGTTTCTGAGGAGAGCCTGAGGGGTCTGCTCAACGGATCGCTGATCGCCGTTGACGATCTTGGCCGGGTTCTGGAGGTCGAGATCGAAATCGAGGATGGGGTTCGCGTCGTGACCGTGAAGCCGGGTGGTGGCGATGCCCGCCGCAATCCGGGTCCAATTACCAGCGTTTCGATCAGGCCCGCATCGGCGCTTTGATCCAAACTGATGTCCGGTGCATCCGCCCCCGTAGTGCACCGGAATGATGGGCTCATTCCGCTTAACGCCCGCCCAGCGGATTGGCCCAAGGAACGCATGACCCCCTGCGCCGGAACCGACGCAGGGGGTCATGTGCTTTTCCATGTCGGGCCCGGCGCGCGCGACCTCTTGCGCTTGACAGCGCGGGGGATCAATCTGCTGGGAGGCGGGCGAGAGGAATTTGCAAGCGCATGTCGGGTATGCGCCTTGGGGAAGCATGGCGCCGGACGATGTCGGGAATGACGCGGCGCCTTCGCAAGGCTTGAAAATGTGGAACTGGACGAAACCATGCCGATGACACGACGAAATCTGCTCGCACTGTTTTGCTGTTCTATGCTGCTTTCGCTTGCGCCGCAGGTGGGCGGCTTTTCCGCCTTTGCCAAGGACGGCGACGACGACAGCAGCAGCGGTAGCGGTAGCAGCGGGTCGAGTGGCCATGGCGGCGGCGATTCCGGTGACGACGACAACAGCGGTCGCGGCGGGGACGATGATGACGGCGACGACAATAGCGGCCCCGGCGGTGGCGATGACGACGGCAACTCCGGCAGCGGCCGCCGCAGCGATCAGGAGCGGGCCCGCGACGGCGTGGAGAAGGGACGCATCCTGGCGCTGAAGGATGTGCTTCGCCTCGTCGACGAGGACAAATATGGTGCGGTCATTGCCGTGGACCTGAGGCGATATGACGATGCCGAAGTCTACAGGCTGCGCACGCGTGACCAGCAGGGCACGATCCGAAATCTGCGCATCAACGCGCGCACTGGGAAATTCATGAACATCTTCGGATTCTGAGGGCAGAATGCGCATTCTTCTCGCCGAGGACGATCGTAACATTGCCACCCATGTGGTGACGAAGCTCGAGGCCGAAGGCTACGGCGTCGACACGCTGGCCCACGGCCCGGACGTCTGGGAGCAGGGCGAAAACGGTGCTTACGCCGCGATCATCCTCGATTTGGGCCTGCCCGGCATGGACGGCCTGTCGATCCTCAAGCGTTGGCGCCAGGCGGGGCTGGAAACGCCGGTGCTGGTGCTGACGGCGCGCGGCTCCTGGATGGAGCGCGTCGACGGTTTCGACGCCGGCGCCGACGACTATCTGCCAAAACCGTTTCGTGCCGAGGAACTGGTCGCAAGATTGCGTGCGCTGCTCCGGCGCGCAGGCCCGCGGCTGCAGTCTGTGCGCTCGGCGGGGCGCTTCACCATCGACGAAACGACGCGGCGCGTCACGTTCGATGGTCAGGTTCTTGAATTGAGCCCGCTCGAATATCGCATGATCGCGCTGTTCGTGGAGCGCAAGGGCCAGGTTCTGACGCAGCTCGAGCTGGCAAGCCATGTGCAGGGTCGTGAGGATGACGCCGCCAAGAATGCCGTCGAGGCGATGATTGCGCGACTGCGCAAGAAGACCGAGAGTTCGGCGATCGAGACGCGGCGCGGCTTCGGTTACCTGCTTCCGGACGATAGCAGATGATCCGTTCGCTTCGGCTGCGATTGGCGATTGGCGCGCTGATCGCCGTCGGCGTGGTGTTGCTGGTGGTCTGGTTCTCGCTGTCGCGGCTTTTTACCGATTACGTCGTCAGCCGTTATCGCGCCGAAATGGTGACCGTCGTCGACACGGTCGCCGCCCAGGTTGTCGTCAGGAACGGCGAACTTGCCCTGCCGCGCGAGCCGGCGGATCCTCGTTTTTCGCTGCCGGCCGGCGGTCGCTACTGGCAGCTCACGCCGAAAGCGGGCACGCCGATCCGATCCCGATCCCTTTGGGATACCGTCATCGATACCACGGCTCGATCCGCGCGCCGTTACGAAGGCTTTGTGGAACTCGAAGGTCCCGACGGCGCGCCGATGCTTGTTCATGCCCAGACGCTGGCGCTCGGTGACGGCCCCAACGCCGAGCGCTTTTCCGTTCAGGCCGGCTTCGCTCGCCAGGAGCTCGACGATGCGCTCTCTTCTTTTCACGGGCGGATGCGGCTGATGCTGCTTGCAACCGCCGCCGTGCTCGCCGGCGCTGCCTTCCTGCAGGGCGCTCTCGGCCTTGCGCCGCTTAGAAGGCTGCGCGAGCGGGCGGCGCTGGTGCGCGCCGGCAGCGAACGGGACTTCGGTTCGGCCGGCCCGAGCGAGGTCGGGCCTGTCATCAACGAGATCAACCTGCTTCTGGCCGAGCGCGAAACCGCCGTGGAGCGCGCCCGCGCCCGCGCCAGCGATCTCGCCCATGGCCTGAAGACGCCGTTGACCGTGCTCGCCCAGCTTGCCGAAAGCCTGCCCGATGCCGAGCGCCGGATGGCGCTGCAGCAGGTCGATCTTGTGCGCCAGCGTGCCGACCGTCAGCTCCAGGCCGCCCGAATGGGTGTCGAGCGCATGGCGACGACATCGGTTGCCAGCATGGCGGGCAAGCTCGTGAACGTGTTGCGGCCGGTCACCGCCGAGCGCGGCATCGTCTGGGAGAAGACGATCGATCCGTCCTTGTCTCTCGATATGGATCCGGCCGATCTGGCCGAATGCCTCGGCAATCTGCTCGACAACGCCGCCAAATGGGCGCGGTCGCGCATCCGCGTTTCCGCAGCGCGCACCGAGGATCGATTGCGCATCGTTGTCGGCGACGACGGTCCGGGCATTGCCGACGGAGATCGCGAAAGGGTCCTGCAACGGGGCGGCCGCGTCGCGGATGGCGAAGCCGGCCAGGTGCCGGGCACCGGGCTTGGACTTGCCATCAGCGCCGATATCGCCGATGCCTATGGCGCGACGCTGACCCTCGGCCAGTCGCCGCTCGGCGGGCTGGAGGCGGTTCTTACCTTCGAAACGGCCGGCGGGCGCAAGCGCCCGCGCGATCCGGTTTGAGGCTCCCTGTCGCTTCTGTGACGCTTCTTCGATTCCCCAGTTGCGCTTTTGGGGATGTCCGGGTATAAGCCCCCGTCCGAACGGTCCGGCAGGGCATGCCGTGGCCGTTCTTAACGCTGGAAATGGACCTCGTCTGTCCGTTTCGTATTCTTAAGAAAAATGGAGTAGCAAAATGCCCAAGATGAAGACGAAATCGTCTGCCAAGAAGCGGTTCAAGATCACCGCGACCGGCAAGGTTCGTGCAGCTGCTGCTGGCAAGCGCCACGGCATGATCAAGCGTTCCAACAAGTTCATCCGCGACGCACGTGGAACCATGGTTCTCGCGGAGCCCGATGGCAAGAAGGTCATCAAGAACTACCTGCCCAACGGTCTCTAAGACTTTCAGGCATTTTGGACACGTTCAAGGAGATCATGACATGGCACGTGTAAAACGCGGCGTAACCGCTCACGCCAAGCACAAGAAGACACTCAAGGCAGCCAAGGGCTTCTACGGCCGCCGCAAGAACACCATCCGCGCTGCAAAGGCTGCGGTTGATCGTTCGAAGCAGTTCGCTTACCGCGACCGCAAGGTCAACAAGCGCAACTTCCGCGCTCTCTGGATCCAGCGCATCAACGCTGCCGTCCGCGAGTTCGGCCTGACCTACGGCCGCTTCATCGATGGCCTGAACAAGGCTGGCATCGAAGTCGACCGCAAGGTTCTGTCCGACATGGCTATCCATGAGCCGGCAGCCTTCGGCGCCCTCGTCGAAGCTTCCAAGAAGGCACTTGCCTACCTCAAGGAAGCCGGTACGGCCAACGAGTTTGAAAGCGCTGTTCGTTAAGCCAGCGTTTTCCCAAAACCGTTCTTGAATTTTGTTGGGAAACCCGCGCTGGCAGGGCTAGCGCGGGTTTTTCTTATTTGGCGAGACGAAAGTGCACGACGATCGAAGGGAACTGCTTGCGGTTCCGGAGCTTGACGACGAGGACATGGCGGCTCTGCTGGCAGCACTTGCCGGCGGATCGTCCCGCGTCGAACGGTGCCAGCTTAGGGATCGTATGGTCTGGATCAAGCGCTACCAGCGCCTCGGGGCGCGTCTCGGCCAGCGCCTGCAGTGGCTCGCTTCGCGCCTGACCGGCGTCACCATCCTCCGGCCGGCGCCTCTTCTCGACCCGCAAGGCATGCTCGACCGTGAAGTCCGGCAGATCACCGCTTTCTCCGCCGCCGGTTTCAAGACGCCGCAGATCCTCTATCGCGGCACGACCGCGCTGGTGCTTTCGCATCTGGGCCTGCCGGTCAGCAAGCAGATGAGCGCGTTGCGCGACAAAGACATCGACGGACACGACGCGCTTTTGGTGCGCTGCGCCGCCGAGCTCGGCCGACTGCATGCCGCGGGGCTCTGCCACGGGCGCCCGCATCCGCGCGATTTCGTCATCGACAAAGGCGAGTTCTGTTTCCTCGATTTCGAGGAGGAGCCGGCAGCGGTCATGCCGCTCGCGACCGCTCAGGCGCGCGACGTCTGGCTGCTCTTCCTGCAGATTGCAAGCCGAGCACTGAAACCCGAAACGCCGGACCGGGCCTTTGCTGCCTGGAAACTTGCAGCGCCGGCGGAAACCGCCGTCGCTCTTGCCGAGATCATGCCATTTTTCACGCGGCTCCTGCCGCTGGCGCGCTTCCTTCTGCGCATCCAGAACGGCCATGACCTTGTGCGCTTCGTGGCGGCGACGGACTACCTGGCGAGTGCGACGCAATCACAATCCTGAAGACAACAACCGATATAGAACCGAACCCATTCCCGCATCGAGGCAGGACAGAATGAGCGAACTGGAAACACTGGAACGGACACTGCTGGCGGATATCGATGCCGCCGGCGACGAAGGATCGATCGAGGCGGTGCGCGTCGGCGCGCTCGGCAAGAAGGGCTCGATCTCCGAGCTGCTGAAGACGCTCGGCACGATGACGCCGGAGGAGCGCCAGACCCGTGGCGCCCAGATCAACGCGCTGAAGACCACGGTCGCCGACGCGATCACCGCCCGCAAGTCGGCGCTGAAGGACCGGGCGATCGCCGAGCGCCTCGCACGCGAAACGGTCGATATCAGCCTGCCGGTGCGCTCGTCGCCGGTCGAGCGCGGCCGCATCCACCCGATCAGCCAGATCGTCGACGAGATCACCGCGATCTTCGGCGACATGGGTTTTTCGATCGCCGAAGGTCCGGATATCGAGACCGACTACTACAACTTCACGGCGCTCAACTTCCCGGAAGGCCACCCAGCCCGCGAGATGCACGATACCTTCTTCTTCAATGAAGACGAAAAGGGCGAGCGCAAGGTGCTGCGCACCCATACCTCGCCGGTGCAGATACGCACGATGGAGGCGCAGGATCCGCCGATCCGCATCATCATCCCCGGCAAGACCTATCGCCAGGATTCCGACGCCACCCACTCGCCGATGTTCCATCAGGTCGAGGGCCTGGTCGTCGACAAGTCCGCGAACGTTGCCAACATGCGGTGGGTGCTGGAAGAGTTCTGCAAGGCCTTCTTCGAGGTCGACCAGGTGACGATGCGCTTCCGCCCGTCGTTCTTCCCGTTCACCGAGCCGTCCTTCGAGGTCGACATCCAGTGCGACCGTTCCGGCCCGATCGTCAAGTTCGGCGAGGGCACCGACTGGATGGAGATCCTCGGCTGCGGCATGGTTCACCCGAACGTGCTGCGCTCCGGCGGGCTCGACCCGGACGAGTATCAGGGCTTTGCCTGGGGCATGGGCCTCGACCGCATCGCCATGCTGAAATACGGCATGCCCGACCTGCGCGACTTCTTCAACGCCGATGTCCGCTGGATGAACCATTACGGCTTCCGCCCGCTCGACATGCCGACGCTGTTCGGCGGCCTCTCGGCCTGATCGCGCTGAAATTTGGAGCATTTCCAGGAAAAGTGCGAAGCGGTTTTCCGTCAGGCAATGCGTAAAAACAAAGGGATAGAGCGTTTCCGCAACCCGGTTTAAGCCGGAAACGCTCGAGGACACAGGTGAAATCATGAAATTCACGCTTTCCTGGCTCAAGGACCACCTTGAAACCGACGCCTCGCTGGACGAGATCTGCGCGCGCCTGACGATGATCGGGCTTGAAGTCGAAGATGTCGACGACAAGGCCGCCTTCAAGCCGTTCGTCATCGCCAAGGTCGTTTCCGCCGAGCAGCATCCGAATGCCGACAAGCTGAGGGTGCTGATGGTCGATACCGGCTCCGGCGCGCCGGTTCAGGTCGTCTGCGGCGCGCCGAACGCCCGTACCGGCCTCGTCGGTGCCTTTGCTGCAGTGGGCACCTACGTGCCGGGCATCGACGTCACACTCTCCGTCGGCAACATTCGCGGCGTCGAAAGCCGCGGCATGATGTGTTCGGAAAAGGAGCTCGAGATCTCCGACGACCACAACGGCATCATCGACCTGCCGGCGGATGCGCCGGTCGGCACGAGCTATGCCGCCTATGCCGGCCTCGACGACCCGATGATCGAGATCAACCTGACGCCGAACCGCCCGGATTGCACCAGCGTCTACGGCATCGCCCGCGACCTTGCAGCTTCCGGCCTCGGTACACTGAAGGCCCGCGCTGCACCGTCCTTTACCGTCGAAGGCGAAACGACGGCCAAGCTGACGATCGATCTTGGCGAAGACCGTCACCTTTGCCCAGGCTTCAGCCTGCGCCTGGTGCGCGGCGTCAAGAACGGACCGTCGCCGAAGTGGATGCAGCAGCGGCTGCTGTCCATCGGTCTTCGTCCGATCAACGCGCTCGTCGACATCACCAACTACATGACCTTCGACCAGGGCCGGCCGATGCACGTCTTCGACGCTGCCAAGGTCAAGGGCAACCTGACCGTCCGCCGCGCCAAGGGAGGCGAAACCGTGCTGGCGCTTGACCAGCGCGAATACAAGCTCGGCCCGAATAACGTCGTCATCTCCGACGAAAAGAGCATCGAGTCGATCGGCGGCATCATGGGCGGAGAACACTCCGGCTGTGACGAGAACACCACCGACGTGCTGATCGAATCGGCGCTCTGGGACCCGATGAACATTGCCAAGTCCGGCCGCACGCTCGGCATCATCACGGACGCGCGCTACCGCTTCGAGCGCGGCGCCGATCCCGAATACATGGTGCCGGGTCTCGAGCGCACCACCGAGCTGGTTCTCGAACTCTGCGGCGGCAAGCCGGCCAAGGCAGAAGTCGTCGGCTATGCGGGCTATACACCGAAAATCGTCGATTTCCCGATGTCCGAGGTCAAGCGCCTGACGGGGCTTGAGGTTTCGTCAGAAGAGAGCGTGACGATCCTGAAGAAGCTCGGCTTCGGCGTCGAGGGCTCGGGAGATCGTGTCAATGTGTCGGTGCCGTCCTGGCGCCCGGATGTCGACGGCAAGGCCGATCTCGTCGAAGAGGTCATGCGCATTCACGGCGTCGACAATATCGTTGCAGCACCCTTGCCGAGCCATGGCACCGTCAACGGCAAGATCCTGACGACGCTGCAGATCCGCACTCGCCTTGCCAAGCGCGCGCTGGCAAGCCGCGGCATGCTGGAAGCCGTCACTTGGTCGTTCATTTCCGAAGATCATGCCAAGCTCTTCGGCGGCGGTGCGCCGGCCCTGAAGCTTGCCAACCCGATCGCCGCCGATATGTCGGACATGCGCCCGTCGCTGTTGCCGGGTCTTCTGACTGCGGCGCAGCGCAATGCCGACAAGGGCTTTGGCGACGTTGCACTCTTCGAAGTCTCCGGTACCTACGAGGGCGACGGCGCGGATCAGCAGCGACGCGTTGCCGGTGGCGTGCGTCGTGGCACCGCATCGCTCAACGGCGCCGGACGGCTCTGGTCGAATGCGGCCAAGGGCGGCGGCAAGCCGGTCGACGTCTTCGACGCCAAGGCCGATGCGATCGCGGTGCTGGAAGCCTGCGGCGTGCCGATGGGCAATATCCAGTTCGAAGCCGGTGGCCCGGCCTGGTATCACCCCGGTCGCTCCGGCACGATCAAGCTCGGCCCGAAGATCGTGCTTGGCTCCTTCGGTGAATTCCACCCGAAGACGCTCGAGGCGCTCGACGTCTCCGGCGCACTCTGCGGCTTCGAGATCTATGTCGATGCCATGCCGGAACCGAAGAAGAAGGCGACCCGCACCAAGCCGGCGCTCGACCTCTCGCCCTTCCAGGCCGTCAAGCGCGACTTCGCCTTCGTCGTCGACAAGGGCGTCGAGGCAGGTGCCATCCTGCGCGCGGCGTCCAGCGCCGACCGCAAACTGGTGACCGGCGTCAGTGTCTTCGACGTGTTCGAGGGGGCTTCGCTGGGTGAAGACAAGAAGTCGATCGCCATCGAAGTGACGATCCAGCCGGTCGAGCGCACGCTCACCGACGAGGACTTCGAGGCTTTGACCGCCAAGATCGTCGCCAACGTCACCAAGACGACCGGCGGCGTGTTGCGCGCCTGAAAGCGGTTCGAACCGTAACCATCGTAAAGGCCGCTGCTCGCAGCGGCGCTCAGACCGCTGACAAACCCGTCGATTTTTCGGCGGGTTTTGTTTTGCGGATTGGGTTGTTTTTGACGGCCGTGTTTTGGCGGAGGGGAAGAAGGACGCGCCGGCTCACGCCATGGCCGGT
>NZ_MBST01000028.1:0-61033 GCF_001695865.1 Ensifer sp. LC384 | reverse complement strand
TACTGGAGGCCGAGCTTGGCCTGGCCGAAGAGACTGCCGAATTCGCCGTTGAGGGTCGGGATCGTCGCGCGGTAATAGTAGCTCGCGCAAAGATGATCCTGCATGTTCTGCCCGACCGCGGGCAGGTGCCGGCGCACATCAAGGCCAACCGCCTTGAGCGCGGCCCCATTGCCGAGGCCGGAGAGCTGCATGATCTGCGGGCTGCCGACCGCGCCGGCCGCCAGGATCACCTCCTCCCGGGCGCTGAAGATGCGTTTTTCTCCACCTTGCCGCACCTCGATGCCGGTGACGCGCCCGTCCGCGGCGAAGGTCAGCCGCTCGACCTGGGTGTCGCGCTCGATGACAAGATTAGGGCGGCCGAGCGCCGGGCGCAGATATTCCGCACTGGAATGGGAGCGCTGGCCTCGGTTGGTGTTGACGTCGTAGACGCCGGCCCCCTCGATCGAGGCACCGTTGAAATCCTCGTTCATCGGCAGGCCGAGTGCGCGGCAGCTTTCCAGGAACGCGTCGGTAATGCGGTGGGTCATCCCGCGCATGGGGGTGACGTGGATCGGCCCCTTGCCGCCATGCCAGGGGGATGCACCGCCCGCATGGGTCTCCAGCTTGCGGAAATAGGGCAGGACGTCGTCATAGGCCCAGCCGGGATTGCCGGCGCGCGACCAGTCGTCGAAATCCTCGCGCGCGCCGCGAACGAAGATCATGGCGTTGATCGATCCGGAACCGCCTTGCACCTTGCCGCGCGGCACATAGATGCTCCGGTCGTGGAGCTGCGCTTCGGGCTCACTGTAATACATCCAGTTGACGCGCGGATCGTAGTAGCTGTGTGAATAACCGACCGGAATCTTGAACCAGAAGGAGTTGTCGTTGCCGCCGGCCTCGACCAGGAGGACGTTGTGCCTGCCGCTCTGGCTGAGGCGGCTGGCGAGGATGCAGCCGGCCGAGCCCGCGCCAACGATGATATAGTCGTAGGTCATGGCCTCTCCCTCAGCCGCGCGCGGGCGCGAACGCCTTTACGTCGGCGGGCTGGCTGTCCATCTGCAGGTGCAGCCGCTCGCCGGTATAAGGCGTGTGGCGCTTAACGACCTCCAGGTTCAGCTCGATGCCGAGCCCCGGTTCGCGCGAGGGGATGATATAGCCGTCCTCGACGGTGAGCTTGGTCTTCAGCACCTCGGCGTGGAAGCCGGAGAAATCGACGATTGCCTCATGGATGAGAAAATTGGGCGTCGCCGCCGAAAGCTGGATGCTGGCCGCCGCGCCGACCGGGCCGTTATACAGATGCGGGGCGATCTGCGCGTAGTAAGCCTCGGCCATGCCGGCGATCTTCTTGGCTTCGAGCAGACCACCGACGCGCGCGACGTTCATCTGCAGGATGGAGGCGGCCTTGCACTCGAGGACGCGCTGGAACTCGTATTTGGTCGTCAGCCGCTCGCCGGTCGAAACCGGGATGGACGTCGCGCGGGCGACCTCGGCCATGGCGGCCTCCTGCCCTGGCGGTACCGGTTCCTCGAACCACAGCGGATCGTATTTTTCGAGGCGGCGGGCGAGGCGGATTGCCGAGGACGGCACCATCTGGCCGTGCGTGCCGAACAGGAGATCGGCGCTGCTGCCGACGGCCCCGCGGATCTTGCGGCAGAATTCCTCGCAGCGGTCCATCACGCCCAGCGACAGCTGATGGCCGGAATAGTTGGTGTAGGGGCCGGCGGGATCGAACTTGACCGCCGTGAAGCCCATGTCGACCATCTTCACGGCCCATTCGGCGGCAAGATCGGGGTCGCCATAGTCGTATTCGCCAGCCGCGTTGATCGGATAGAGATAGGTGTAGGCGCGAAGCTTCTCGTGCACCGTGCCGCCGATGAGATCCGAGACCGGACGGCCGGCCGCCTTGCCGATGATGTCCCAGCAGGCGATTTCGAGGCCGGAGACGATGCCCATCATGGTCGGGTCTGGCCGCTGGGTGAAGCCGCTCGAATAGGCCGAGCGCCAGAAGCGCTCGATGCGGTGCGGATCGTGCCCGAGCAGGTGGCGCTCGAACACGTCGTCGATCAGCGCTGTCATCGCGCTTGGATGGAACGAGGTCGCATAGATTTCGCCGACGCCTTCGATGCCGCAATCGGTTTGGAGGCGGACGAAGATCCAGTACATGCCGCCGATATGCGGTGGGGGCACGGCGACGACATGGGTCGTGAGGGAGACGAGCTTCATGGATTACCCCTTTTACTTGAGACGGGTCATCAGGATCGCGGTCGCGACCGCGCCGAGCAGGCAGATGACGGCAATATAGCTGAAGTAGAACTGGTATCCGGCAAGGCCCGGATAGCGGTCGGAAAGATAGCCGTTGACCAGCGGCAGATAGGTGTCGGGCGCATAGCCGATGAGGGAAATGATGCCGATCGCAAGGCCGGTGACATGGGCCGGGACGTTGCAATCGTCGAGGATCGCCCAGTAAAGCCCGCGGATCGCATAGGTGAGCAGGCCGACGAAGAGAATGAGGCCGATCAGCACCGGTGTCGAGCCGATGCCGGGCAGCAGCACCATGCCCATGAGGCTGACGGCGGACAGGAGGAAGGCGAGAAGCAGCACCTCCAGCATCGTGGTCTGGTAGGACTGGCGAAGATAGAGGATCGGGTAGATCGCGCCGGCGGCAATCGCGATCAGGGTCAGTTGCAGATAGCGCCCGCGCGCGCCCGCCGCCTTCGTGGCTGCGGATTCGAGGGTTGTGCTCACGGTTTTCCTCCCCCGGCCGGTTTTCAGAAGGTCCGGCCGGTCATGTGTCGTCGGATCAGTGTTTCAGGATGACGAGCCGGGTCTGGGTGAATTCCAGCATGCCGTGCTTGCCGTCGTCGCCGCCGAGGCCGGACTTTTTCCAGCCGGAATGGAAGCCCTGGTAGGGATCGGCCGGGAAGCGGTTGATATACAGTTCGCCCGCTTCGATGGTCGCGGCAGCACGCATGGCCTTGCGGTAGTTCTCGGTGAAGAGCACCGAACTCAAGCCGAACTGGTGGTCGCTCGCGAGCGCCAGCGCCTGCTCGAAATCCGAATAGCGCAGGACGGCAAGCACGGGACCGAAGACCTCTTCGCGCACGATCTCCATATCCCGGCGGCAGCCGGACAGCAGGGTCGGCGGATAGAAATAGCCTTCGCCTTGCGGCAGGAAGCCGCCTGCCTCGACGACGGCGCCCTCGGCGCGGGCGCGCTCCACCATGGCGTGGATACGCTGCCTTGAGGCCTCGTTGGCGAGCGGGCCCATATGGGAAGCATCGCGCGACCGGTCGCCGAAGGCGCGGGCAGCGAAAGCCGCCTTGAGCTTGGCGAGCAGGCGGTCATGCACGCTCTCGTGCACATAGAGGCGTTCGGCGCTCGTGCAGACCTGGCCGCAATGGGTGGTCTTTGCCGAAACGATCATCGCCGCCACGGCGTCGATGTCGGCATCGGGCTCGACGATGACGGGCGTCTTGCCGCCGAGTTCGAGCGAGGGCTTTGCGATGTTGGCCTTGCAGTATTCGAGCACGGTCTGGCCGGCGCCGACGCTGCCGGTCAGGGTGATCATGCCGACCGCCGGATGGGTAGCGAGCGTGCGGGCGACGCCGTGGTCCATGGTCAGGATGTTGACGAGGCCGGCCGGCAATTGCGCATCCAGCACGGCTTCGGCGAAGACGAGCGCGGAGGCGGGCGTGTTGTTGCTCGGCCGCACGACGACGGCATTGCCGGCGATCAGCGCCGGCGCGATCTTCCGCACGAGCGTGTAGATCGGGTAGTTGAAGGGGATGAGGCAGGCGACCACGCCGATCGGCTCGCGGCGCAGGATGAGTGTTTCGTCGGCGTTGTCGCTTTCGATGACCTCACCCTCGATGCGCCGCGCCCATTCGGCATGGTAACGCATCAACTCGACGCCGTAGACGACCTCGCTGGTTGCGTCGGCCAAGCTCTTGCCGGATTCGGCGGCGAGCGCCGCGCCGATGCGGTCGGCGCGCTTGACGAGCGCGTCGGCCAGGCGCCGCAGGGCATCGCCGCGCTCGATGGCCGGCAGCATGCGCCAGGCCTGCTGCGCCGAACTGGCGGCTTCGACGGCGGCGACGGCATCGGCCTCAGTGGCCGCGGGTACGGAGGTGAAGACCTGTCCGGTCGCCGGGTTCCTGACATCGATCCGATTGGAGGACGACGCTTCGACGAAGCGGCCGGCGTAAAAGTTGCGATAGTCGCTCATGGTGTCTCACCTCGGCGGGCCGCCAGTCGCCAAAGAGACGGGGCGGCCGAAGGAGAGAACCTCAAGAATTCACGGCGGCGACCTCTCTCCCTAGCCGCGTTCGCTGCGCCCTTTCAGATGCGCTCGCGGGTGGAAATGCACAAACGAGTAATTTTCGGGTGCAGCATTCCTCAGAGGAATGGTCGGGCCGAGCTCATCGGCTTTCCGCCTCGGCTTCGCAGAACAGCCACGCGCGGAACGCCTGGACGTTGGGTGCGAGAGCAGCCTGCGGCCGGGTGACGAACCAGTAGGATTCATGGCCCTCGACCTGAATGTCGAAAAGCTGCCGCAGCGTTCCGCTGCGAAGGTCGTTCCGCACCATGGAGCGGTCGGCGATGGTGACGCCGAGGCCACAGCGCGCCGCCTCGATGGCGAGGTCGAGAACGTCGAATTCCAGTCCCCGGCTCGTGTCCAGTTCCGGGAATCCGGCCGCATCCAGCCAGTGCCGCCAGGTGAGGTAACGCTGGTCGGGAGAGGCCAGCACGTGCAGGAACGTGAACCGCGCGAGGTCGCCGGGCGTGGCGAGCACCTTGCCTTCGAGAAGAGACGGCGCGGCGACGACGATATGTTTCTCGCTCATCAGCAGGCTGGCATCGAGTGTCGGCCATTCGCCGTCGCCGAAACGGACGGCGCAGTCAAGCAGACCCCGTTCCGCCATGCTGTCGGAAAGCTCCGTGCCGATGCTGATGTCGAGTTCCGGCAGGCTGCTCTTGAGGCCCGCCAGCCGCGGCACCAGCCAGCGCTTGGCGAATGTCGGCGGCACATTGATCCGGAGCCGGTTACGGTTCTGCTTTTCGGCGATGCCGCGCAGCGACATCTCGATGTCGTGAAACGCCTGCCGGATGGTTTCGAGCAGGGCCGTGCCTGCCGGGGTCAGTTCGAGGCGGTGGTGATGACGGATGAGCAGCGGTTCGCGGATGTCGTCCTCGAGATTCTTGATCTGCTTGCTGACGGCGCTCTGCGTCAGGTTCAGCCGTTCGGCCGCCCGCGTGAAACTGCGGGTCTGCCCGACCACTTCGAACACCCTCATTGCCGACAAACCGGGAAGCTTTCGCATGATCCTCTCGAACGATGTTGCGCACTCGCCGGCTCGGGTGCGGCGGTGCGGGAAACGTCCGGCATCATACGCGAAGATCGCCGGCAGCATAGTCAAATGGATAGCGACAAAACGATAGCGGCGGTCTTCCTGCCGCACAAAGCGGGATGCCACGGCGGCAAACACCTCCCGGGCGGCGTGGTCGCTTTCTCCGGTGCGGCTCTGTCATCCGGCCTCGCACAGCACATGAGTTTTAGGAATGACCTCTGCACGATAGTCGTTTGTCACACGTGGTCAAATACCCGATCTATGCGCCCCGCTGGAGAGGAGAACAGCGTGCATGACCCCAGAACATCCCCCGACCCGTCAGGAATTCGACAGCATCGGCGCGCACACCGTACCGTCGTCGGCGCTGTTCGGCATCCAGACGCAACGGGCGGTCGAACTCTATCCGCTTGGTGGCGCGGCGCGGTTTTCCGATTATCCGCTGCTCCTTGAGGCCATGCTTCAGGTCAAGAAAGCGGCGGCACGCACCAATATCGAGATCGGCGCGATCGCTGCCGCCATGGGCGAAGCGATCACCCGCGCGGTCGATGAGCTGCTGGCGCGGCCGCGCCCCGAGGCTTTCCCGGTCCATGCCTTCCATGGCGGCGGCGGTATTTCCTTCAACATGAATGTCAACGAGGTGCTGGCCAATCTCGCCAATGCCGAAGGTTTCGGCGCCGCCTACGGCAGCTATGCGCCGATCCATCCGAACGACCACGTGAACCTCAACCATTCCACGGCCGATTGCCTTTCCACCGGTTGCCATATCTCCGCGCTGGTCGCCTTCGATGGTATTTCGCAGGAAATAGAAGGGCTTGCGGCGGATCTTGACCGGCTGGGCGCCGAATGGGCGCCGCTGCGCAAGCTCGCCCGCACCTGTCTCCAGGATGCGGTTGACATCGGCTTTGAGGACTATCTCGGCGGCGTCGCCGCCTGCCTGCGGCTCAATGTTGCGCGGGCCGCGCAGGACGCCGAGGGGCTGCGCCGCATCAGCATCGGCGGCAATATCATCGGCCGTTCGACCGATTGCGAACCTGCCTTCTTCGCGCGGATCATTCCCGTGCTCAACGAGCAGCTCGCACAGGCGGGCCTGCCCGACGGGCTCGTTCGCACCGACAACCTGTTCGCCGCCTCGCAGGCGCATGACCGTCTGCTGGCGCTGGCCGGATCGCTCGACCAGACCGCGCGCACGCTCATCCGCTTCGCCAAGGATCTGCGACTGATGGCATCGGGACCGCATGGCGGCCTCGGCGAAATCCGCCTGCCTGCGGTGCAGCCTGGATCGTCGGCCATACCGGGCAAGGTCAACCCGACCATCCCGGAATTCATGGTGCAGTGCGGCATGCTGGCCTGCGGCCGCGCCGCCGCGGTGGCCATGACCGGAGATCATGGCGAAATGGACTACAACCCGTGGGAAGCCGTGGTCATTACCGGCCTCCTCGACATGATCGCGATCCTGCAGGCCGGGGTTTCCACCCTGCGACGCAACTGCGTGCAGGGGATGCGGCCCGATGCGGCGCGCAACACCGACAACGCCACAAGCCTGCTGCCCTCGCTGATCCGGCTGAAGCAGCTCAAGGGCTATAGCCACGCCTCGGCGGTCGCGAAGGAGGCGGCTGGAGACCTCGCCTTCGTTCGCCGCAAGGTGGCCGAGGCGGAAGCCGGCTGAACCTTTCCATAGGGATTTCCAACCTCACTCTCTCACAAACCAAGGCATGAAAGACATGTTGCAGCAAACTGATCTCGCTTGGGCCGAACGCTGGCTGGCCGCGGAGAAGAAGCAGTATATCGACGGCGAATGGGTCCGGGGCGCGGGCGCCGAATGGAAGGTGATGAACCCGGCGACCGGCAAGCTGCTCTGCTCGATCGCGCTCGCCGACGCGGACCAGGTCGAGACCGCCGCGCTCGCCGCCAACCGCTGCCACCGCAGCGAGGTCTGGAGCCGAAAGACGTCGCGCAAGGCGCGGGCCGACCTGCTGAACGCCATCGCCCGGCTTATCCGCGAGAATGTCGAAAAACTCTCGCTGCTGGAATCGCTCGCGAACGGCAAGACCTATGCCGAGGCGCTGGTCGACGACATCCCGACCTGCGCCGACATTTTCGAATATTATGCGGGCTGGACGGACAAGTATTACGGCGAGGTTTCACCGGTCGAGGACGGCTTCCTGAACTTCACCTCGAAGGATCCGGTCGGCGTCTGCGGGCTGATCGCACCGTGGAATTTCCCGCTTTACCAGGCCAGCCTGAAGATCGCTCCGGCGCTTGCCATGGGCAACACCGTGGTGATGAAGCCCTCGGAATTTACCCCGCTTGCCACGCTCTACCTCTTCGAACTGATCGACCTGGAACTTGACCTGCCGAAGGGCCTGCTGAACCTCATCCTTACCGATGGCGAGGCGGCGAACCAACTCACGTTGAGCCGCAACGTGCACAAGGTCTCCTTCACCGGCTCGACCGTGGTCGGGCGCAAGATCGTGCAGAATTCGGGCGTTTCGAACCTCAAGGCCGTAACCTTGGAGCTTGGCGGCAAGTCGCCCTGCATCTTCTTTGATGATACGCCGAACCTCGACGGGGCGATCGACCGCGCCTTCACCGTGATGTTCTCGCACAAGGGCGAGAAGTGCTCCGAGCCGACGCGCTTCCTGATCCAGAAGGGCATCTACGACTACGTTCTGGAGCGGTTGATCGCCAAGGCCGAGGCGGTGCGCTGCGGCGATCCGCTGGCGCCGGAGACCCAGCAGGGTCCACAATGCAACGAGGCGCAGTTCCGCCGCATCATGAGCTATATCGAGATTGGCAAGACCGAGGCCGAGCTTGTCGCGGGCGGGCGGGACGACCGCGCGGGCGAGAATGCGAACGGCCTTTTCATCCGCCCCACCATCTTCTCGAACGTGCCGGAAACCGCCCGCATCGCGCAGGAGGAGATCTTCGGACCGGTGCTGTCCTGCACGCCGTTCTCGACGCCGGAAGAGGCGGTCGCAATCGCAAACGGCACGGCCTACGGGCTCGCCGCCGGGGTCTACACCGGCAACGTAACGCTGGCGCACCGCATGGCCGAGCGGCTGGATGCGGGCATGGTCTTCGTCAACCGCTATGGCTGCTACGGCCTTTCCAGCCCCTTCGGCGGCTTCAAGGAAAGCGGCTGGGGCAAGGAAATGGCCATCCATTCCCTGTCTTCCTATACCCGGACCAAGGGGGTCTGGGTCTATTTCGGCGACTGATCCCGCACCGGATTTTCCCGGGGCATGCCCCGGGCGCACACCTCCCATCGCTCAACCCGAAAGTCTCAAACGATGCGATACATCCGTCTCGGCCAATCCGGCCTCAAGGTCTCGCGGCTCTGCCTCGGCACGATGAACATGGGCTCCAAGTCGTGGAAACCATGGATTTTCGACGAAACCGAAAGCGAGCCGATCATCGGCCATGCGCTCGACAACGGCGTGAACTTCATCGACCTTGCTGACTTCTACTCGGCGGGTGCAGGTGAGGAAGTGGTTTGCAACGTGCTGCGGCGCCTGGCGCGGCGTGACGAGCTGATCATCACCACCAAGCTGGGCTACCCGATCGGTGGCGGCGCCAACAATGGCGGCCATTCGCGCAAGCGCGTCTTCGACGCGATGGACGGCTCTCTCGCGCGCATGAAGAGCGATTATGTCGATATCTACATGTTGCATTACTTCGATGCCGAAACCCCGGTCGAAGAGACCATGGAGGCGATGAACGACCTCGTGCGCGCGGGCAAGACGCGCTACATCGGCGTCTCGACCATGTTCACCTGGCAGTTCGCCAAAATCCTGAACGTCTGCGAACGGAACGGCTGGGCCCGCCCGATCAACATGCAGCTTCAGCTCAATTGCGCCTACCGCGAGGAAGAGCGCGAGATGATCCCCTTCTGCGTGGATCGGGGCGTGGGCGTTTCTGTCTTCAGCCCGCTGGCGCGCGGCATCCTGACCAATGACATGAACTCGATCCGCAACCAGACCGATTTCTTCACCGCGGAGATGTATAATGATCGCGCCTCGCGCGACATTGCCATGTCCGTCGCCCGCGTGGCCGAGGCGCGCGGCATCACCCCGGCGCAGGTCGCTCAGGCCTGGGTTCTGAGGAAGCCGGAGATTTCGTCCATGCTGGTCGGCGCCGACACGAAGGCGCAGTTCGACAGCGCGCTGGCCGCGCTGTCGATCGATCTTGACGACGAGGAGGTCTTCGAGATCGAGCGCAACTACACGCCTTGCGACCTGATCAACGACTACACCGCCGGCAAACGCAAGCCGCGCGAGCCGCGTCCGGCGGCCGGGCGTTTCGCCACGCCCATGGCAGCGGTTGCCTGAGGGGAGGGCCGGACCGGATCGCGGTCCGGCCAGTGAGGCATTTCTAAAAAAGGGAGAAGAGGAAATGACGGATTACAAGACACTCAGCGGCGCGCCGCTTCATCCGCAGGCCGAGACGCTGAAGCAGCGCTTTGCGGCCGGGGAGATCGACCGGCGCGGCTTTCTGCGCGCTCTGGCTTGGCTCGGCGTAGCCGTGGGCGGCGCAAACGCGTTCGGCGGCAAGGCATTCGCCCAGGAAACCCCGAAGGACGGCGGCACCCTGCGCTTTGCCTGCCAGATCCAGGAAATCACCGATCCGATGATGACCAACTGGATCGAGGCATCGAACCTGTTCCGCAACAGCCTCGAATTCCTGACCTATGTCGACGAGCACAACGTCACCCACCCCTATTTGGCGAAAAGCTGGACACCCTCGGCGGACCTCACCGTCTGGGACTTCGAGCTGGACGAACGCGCCAAATGGTCGAACGGCGACGATTTCTTGCCCGAGGACGTGATCTTCAACATCGAGCGCTGGATCGCCCCGGATTCGCAAAGCTCGAACAAGACCGCCTTCGGCGCGATCTCGCGCGTGGAAAAGACCGGCGATCACAGCGTACGCATCACCCTGTCGCGCGCCATGGCGTCGCTGCCCGAACAGCTTTATTCCTACACCTGCCCCATCGTGCACCGCAGCTTCAAGGGCAACTGGCCGGCCGATCCGGTGGGAACGGGGCCGTTCGCGCTGGTCAGCCACGAGGTCGGCCGGCAGGCCATCTTCCGCAAGCGGCCTGATTACTGGGGCACGCCCGCCCGTCTGGACGAAATCCAGTACATCGACCTCGGCCCGGATGTGACGACGCACCTGGCGGCGCTCTCCAGCGGGCAGGTGGATGTCATCTATCGCGCCACCATCGCCGAATACGACCTGATGAAATCGCTGCCCAACATCCAGATCCTCTCGGTCAAGGGCGCAAACACCATCGTCATGCGCATGCAGGTGGATCAGAAGCCCTTCGACGATATCCGTGTTCGCAAGGCGGTCGTGCTGGCCGCCAACAACCAGCAGATGCTCGATGTCGCCTATCGCGGCCAGGGCGATCTGGGCGCGAACCACCATGTCTCGCCCACGCAGGCCGACTATTTCCCCTTGCCGGCGACTGCGCGCGATGTGGAAAAGGCCAAGGCGCTGCTGGCCGAGGCCGGCTATGCCGACGGGCTGGATATCGAGCTGACCCTCGGCAACACGCAGGGCAAATGGGAGCAGGACACCGCGCAGGTGTTGCAGCAGAACCTTGCGGAAGCGGGCATCCGGCTGAAGCTCAACGTGCTGCCCGCATCGCAATATTGGCCGATCTGGAACAAGGTGCCTTTCGGCCTGACATTCTGGGCGCATCGTCCGCTGGGTACGATGACCCTGGACCTCGCCTACCGTTCGGGCGGGTCCTGGAACGAAAGCCGCTTCGCCAGCCCCGAATTCGATGCAGCGCTGGACAAGGCGATGGCCGTGGTCGATCCGCAGGCGCGCAAAGCCGCCATGCAGGAGGTCGAGCGCATCCTCCAGGACAATGCCGTGATGGTACAGCCGTTCTGGGCCGAGCGCCTTAGCGCGGCGGCCGAAAAGGTCCGCGGCTTCGTGCTGCATCCGTCGGATTACTTCCGCATGGATGGCGTCTGGCTCGCCTGAGAATGGGCGAGACGGCCGGGTGCCGGGCGCCCGGCCGTCAGAACATGCGGGAACGAAGGATGCGGCCTTGGCCGCATCTCAGGGAGAAGGGGGAGAATCGGTGTTTCTGGGCATATTCCTGATGAGAAAGGTCGCGATTGCGGTCGCGACGATGCTGGTGGTCTCGTTCCTGATCTTTCTGGCGCTGGAAGTGAATGTCGAGGATGTCGCGGTCAAGGTGCTGGGACAATATTCGACCGTCGAGCAGCGCGCGGCCTGGCTGGCGCAGAACGGCTATAACGATGCTTTCGCCCTGCGCTACGTGCGCTGGCTTGGCAATTTCGTGACGGGAGACTGGGGCATGTCCACCTTCTTCCGCGCCCCGGTGGCGGAGATGGTGATGCCGCGTCTTGCGGCTTCGGGCCTTCTCGCCGGCGGGGCCCTGCTGGTGATCGTGGTCTTCGGCCTCGGCCTCGGCGTGCTTGCCGGCATGCGGCCGGGCTCGCTCCTCGACCGGGTGATCTCGGTCTTCTCGGTGGTGACCACCTCCATACCGGATTTCGCATCGGCGGTGTTCCTGTCGGGGATCTTCGTCTTCTGGCTGGGTCTCCTGCCGGGGGCGAGCACGATGATCTCGGGGTTTTCGCTGGCCGAACTGGTCCTGCCCGTCTCGGTGCTCGGGCTCTATTCTATGGGCTATCTTGCGCGGGTGACGCGGGCCTCGATGGCCGACGTGATGGGCACCCACTACATCCGCACCGCGCGGCTTAAGGGCGCCGGCATGGGCCGCATCGTGCTGCGTCATGCGCTGCGCAATGCGCTGATCACCCCGATCACGGTCATCATGCTGCAATTGCCCTGGCTTCTGTCGGGCGTCATCGTGATCGAGGTCTTCTACGCCTACAAGGGCTTCGGCACGCTTCTTTACGACGCGGCGCTGAACCAGGATATCTACCTGATCGAAGCCTGCGCCATGGTTTCGGTTCTCGTCGTCGTGCTGAGCCAGATCCTGTCCGACCTGATCTACGGCTGGCTGAATCCACGCATCGCCCTGGGAGCCAAGGCATGAAGACGCTGTTTCCCTATCTGACAAAACCCCTCGTCCTGGTGGGCGGCGTGCTGGCCCTCGGCTGGCTGCTGGTCGCCATCCTCGCGCCACTGATCGCTCCCTATGATCCCCTGCAGACGCTGCAGCCGCTCACCAAGCCGATGACGGTGGGCGCCAAGGGCGAGTTCTTTCTGTTCGGCACCGACATGCTGGGGCGCGACATCTTCTCGCGCCTCGTCTGGGGCGCCCGCACGGTGGTGATCTACTCCACGCTGGCCACGCTGACCGCCTACGCGTTCGGGCTGATCTTCGGCCTCGTGGCAGGGTATGCCGGAGGGCGGACGGATGCGGTGCTTTCGTTCCTCGCCAACGTGGTGCTGAGTTTCCCGGTGCTGGTGCTCTACATCGTCATCATCGTGGTGATCGGCGCCTCGCCGGTGAACATCGTCATTGCCGTAACGTTCAGCAGCGCGCCCGCCATCTTCCGCATCGTGCGCGGCATCACCATCGACATCGCCAGCCGCGACTTCGTCAAGGCCGCCATCACCCAGGGCGAAAGCACCTGGCGCATCCTGCTCGTGGACATCCTGCCCAACACGACCGGACCGCTCTCCGTCGATTTCTGCCTGCGGCTCGGCTACACGGCGATCACCATCGGCACGCTCGGGTTCCTGGGGCTCGGCCTGCCGCCGCCGACACCCGACTGGGGCGGCATGGTCAACGAAGGCCGGTCCATGGCCATCGCCTTCCCTCATCTCGTGATCTTCCCCTGTATCGCGATTTCGTCCCTGACCCTTGGCCTCAGCCTGCTGGCCGACGGCTTGCGTGAGGTGAACGACGCGAAGGAGCGCCAGGCATGACCCAGCCCCTGCTGCAAATCCGCAATCTTTCCGTGGCGCTGCCGAAAGGCGCCGACCGGCCCTTCGCGGTGCATGACGTCTCGCTGGAGGTGAGGCCCGCCGAGATCCTCTGCGTCGTCGGCGAATCCGGCTCGGGCAAGTCCGTACTGACGGCCGCGCTGATGGGAGCCGCGCCGAAAGGACTGCGCGTCGCCGCCGGCGGGGCCCTCATGGGCGGGCGCGACCTGCTCACGCTGAGCGAACGCCAGTGGCGCGACATTCGCGGCAAGGATATCGGCATGATCTTCCAGGAGCCGATGGCCTCGCTGAATCCGGCCCTGACCGTCGCCCAGCAGATCGAGGAGGTTTTCGAGCTGCATTCCGACTATTCGCGGGCGGAACGTGCCGCGCGGGCGCGCAAGCTGGTCGAGGAAATGCACCTGCCCGAGCCGGACAGTATCCTCAAGAGTTTCCCCCACCAGCTTTCAGGTGGCCAGTGCCAGCGGGTGGTCATCGCCATGGCGCTGGCGATGAATCCGAAGCTGCTGATCGCCGACGAACCGACCACTGCGCTCGATGTAACGACCCAGGCCCAGGTGCTGAAGCTGATCCGGGAACTGCGCGACAACCACGGCCACGGCATCATCTTCATAACCCACGACCTCGGCGTGGTGGCCGATATTGCCGACCGGATCGCCGTGATGCGCCGTGGCGAGGTGGTGGAGGTCGGCAGCGCCAAGCAAGTGCTGACATCGCCACAGCACGACTATACCCGGGCGTTGATCGCGGCCGTGCCGAGTCTGGTGCCGCACGATCGCCCGTCGGCCGGGACCGAGGCGCCGGCGCTGGAGGTCACCGGGCTGAACCACTGCTATGGCGTCAAGCAGGTGCTGCATGACATCGCGCTTTCGGTCGCGCCGGGGCGGGTGCTGTCGATCGTCGGCGAATCCGGGTCGGGAAAGTCCACCATCGCCAAGAACCTGATCCGCTTGACCGACCCGACCTCGGGGACGATCTCCGTCGCCGGGCAGGCGATGCTCGACCTCAAGGGAGGCGCGCTGCGCCGCATGCGGCGCCGGATCCAGATGATCTTCCAGGACCCCTTCGGTTCGCTCAATCCGCGCCGTAAGGTGGGGCCGATGATCGCGCGCGCCGCGATGCTGTCGGGTGCAAGCCGCACGGAGGCGGTCACGCGGACAAAGGAACTGCTGGAACTCGTCGGCCTGCAATCCAGCGCCTATGACCGCCGTCCCGCTGCCTTTTCCGGCGGACAGCGCCAGCGGATCGGCATCGCCCGGGCACTGGCGATGCGGCCCGATGTGCTGATCGCCGACGAAAGCGTCTCGGCGCTGGATGTCTCGGTCCAGGCACAGGTGCTCGATCTATTGGCCGATCTGCAGAAGCGCTTGTCGCTCGCGGTGGTCTTCATCACCCATGATCTCAGGGTCGCAGCCCAGATCAGCGACGAGATCGTGGTGATGAGCCAGGGCCATGTGGTCGAGCGTGGCCCGGCAAGCCAGGTCTTGACCCGGCCGCAGCATCCCTATACCCGCGATCTTATCGAGGCGGCGCCGGGGCGCGGCGCTTTCTGACGCTGCCGGCAAGCGTCGAACATGCCGGGTCCAGATCTCAATGCCGATCGGGGCGGGACGGAACCGGTCGGCCGGGACCTGCTGCTCCGGGCGCAAAGCCAGGTGTCGTTACGATGTCGGTTTCTCCGTCCCTGACGTCTCTGCGGGTCTTCGCCGCCGTGGGGCAATGTCTCAGCTTTACCCAGGCGGCGCACCGGCTGGGTGTGACCCAGAGCGCGGTCAGCCGGCAGATCCGACAGCTCGAGAGCACGCTCGACGTCGCGCTCTTCCGCCGTATCGGCAACAGCGTCGCGCTGACGGAAGCAGGTGCCGTGCTGCATGAGCGACTGGTGGTGTCTTTCGATCTGATCGACGACGCGGTGCGCGAGGTGCGCGCGACGGTCCCGCGGCAGACCCTGAAGGTACTGGCGCCGCCGACGTTTGCCGCGCGCTGGCTGTCGCGGCGGCTGACCTCCTTCCGCCAGCGCTTTCCCGATCTCGACCTGTCGCTGCATATGCGGGGCGATGACAATGTGCGTTTCGACTGCGTGATCCGTTTCGGCGCCGGTCCGCGGGAGCGTCATACCAGCACGCGGCTGATGACCGAACAGCATATCGCGGTGTGCGCGCCCGAGCTTCAGGCCGATCCCGAGCGCCTCCGTCGCAGCTGCCTGCTCTATGTGCTGGATGAATCCCGCCGCCTGCCCACCTGGGACAACTGGTTTGCCGCCGCGCAGCGCGACCGCCGGGATCTGCCTGAAAATGCCATGGAATTCGCCACACTCGACATGGTGATTCAGGCCGCTCTGACCGGGGCGGGGCTTGCCGTGGTGGACCGCAACATGATCGAAGCCGAATTGCAGGCCGGCAGCCTGATCCAGCTCGACCCGGTGGTGGTGACGGGGCCAATCGGCTACTGGCTCGACATTTCCGGCGAGCGCCTCGCGCGCTCGCGCGTGGTGCATTTCGCTCGCTGGTTGCAACAGATGGCCGGAACCGGCCGTGAAGGTACCCTTCCATAGCCGCGCCACTCCATGGAGCGCAGGTCGCGACGCGGCGCAGACACACGGTGGTGGCACTACCGCTAATGCCCCGCCGCAGGTTCGATCTCGATATCGACATAGGGCTTTCCGGTCACCAGCGTTTCCATGTCGGTGCGCTGAGGTTGCGGCTCGCCCAGCAATGTCTCCTCGAAGCCGGCGTAGTTTGGGAGGCCTTGGATCTGCGCCGCAGACAACAGCGGCGCGTAGATCTTTGTATTGGAGACGCGTTTGGCGATCTCGACCAACAAAGTGGAGCGCGGAATGACGTCATAAGGGGTGCGGGCGGTGGAGACGACCGCCTTTGGCCCGGATTTCGGCATGTTGCCGGCGGGAAGCGGCAGGATAGCGTCGAGAATGGTGCTGGCCTCGGTGACCGTGCCATCCTCCTTATCATTCCATGGGGTGGCGTTGGTGCTGCCGTGGTGCCCAATTTTGAGGAAGTCGACCGGCTGGTCGAGCTTCGCTCTCTGCCTTTTCCACGCAACATTCCAGGCACCATTATGCTGCCCGTCGACGAATGTCCCCTCCCATTCTGCATCGCCGACAAACAGTAGGCGTCGGCCGCGCCATCCGATTAACAACATGATGCTTGTGTTGTTGATTAAGGTGCTGTCCTTGGCAGTGTAAGCAAAGGCGTTGGACATCATGCGCGACTGCAACCGGCGGAAGTCGAGACTGCTAATATTGCCAGGCTGCACGCCGGCCGGCGCTCGACCCGAGGCGAGCACGCCGGCGGCAGCCTCAGAGAAGGCCCTTAGATCGATGGCCCCTTCATCGCCCATGTAGTAGTAGTCGATATTGTAATCGGGGCCGAGGATCGTGAACGCGACGTCGCCAACGAGGGTCTTGAGGTTGAGCTCCGCGGCCTTGCTGTCGCTATGGACGTAGACCGGCGCAATGCCGTTTTGCTCCGGCAGGGTTTCGGTGAGCGTTTTGACAGCCGCCTCGTTGCTGATGCTGTAGAGACTGACCATCTCCTGCAAAGCCGGACTAAGGGCGACGCGGCGCTTGGCAACATTACGCATCGCCGTTTCGGCGAGATTGTGGAAGGCACGAGCGATCTTGGATTGCGGATGCTTGCGATTCATGGCCGCGCTCAGCCAAATGTTCTCGATGGCAACGTCCTCAAAAAACAGTGGGTTGAAGCCCTTCATGTGATCCTCGTGCTCGTGGCTGAGCACGACGAGATCGAGGCGCCGCTTGCCATTGGCGAGCGGCAGCTCAGGCTTCAGGAGATTGAGGGCGGCTTTGAGGACCGCCTCCCCGGCTTTGCTGCCACAATCGATCAGCATGTGAAAGTCGTCGACCTGGCCGTCCTTCTTCCGTGCCTTCGGAATGCGGACATAGATGCAGTCGCCGCAGCCCACATTGTAGGCACGGATCAGGAGCTTATCTGCCATTGGCTTTCTCCCATTTCATCGTGCTCGTCGCTGTGGATGCCCACATGGGGCGAGAGCGAGAAGCGCAAAATGCCACCGACCTTGCTCGCGGTCAGGGGCGCAACCGTCTTCTCGAGGATGCCAAGTTCGCCGCCCGCGATCTCGCCGATCCGCCCGGCCTTGATCCGAGCCGCCAGCGCATTGAGGAACGCTTCCTTGCGCAGGGCGCCGCCCTGCTCTTCAGCACTTTCGTCAGCGCCCTTGCCCATGAGCGGCTGGGTGCCGGGCTTGCGCATCCAGGAGAGCAGATTGCCGTCGATATCGAGCGCCAGCGTGCCGCCGCACAGCATGCTGGTCGTCTCGCCGGCGAACTGGCCGAAGCGTCCGCCCTCGAGAACAACGTCCTCCCGCCAGGTGTACTGGAGGAGAACCTGCCGCGGCTGGCGGCGCGCATCGGCAGTGAGTTTAACTGCGGTAGAGAGATCCTGCACCGCGATATCGGCACTGTAGGGAATGAAAAGAGCGCTGCGGTTGTCGTCGAGGAAGCGGTAGGCCGCGGCGCGGGAACTGGCGATATCGGCGGCGTGATGATAGACCTGCGTGCGCAACCGCGTGAAAACGTCGTGCGGTTCCTGCAGCTTGCGACCCGTCTCAGGGCTTAGGACCTCGCGCTCTAGAAACACGTCAATCATCATCTGCCGGTAGCCATCCGGATCGGTCGGGTTGACGATTTCCTCATTGCGCAGCACCGCGAGGGCATAGTCCTCGAACGTCAGGTCGACGGGCGGCAACAAATCCAGGGGCTGGATCGCCATGCACTGCATGCGGCGGATGGTATGCCAGAAGGCCTCCCCAAGAGTTCGGCCGCGCTTCATGTAGTGGCGCGACAGCCTCTGGACGATGTCGAACATCGCGCCGGTCAGAACCTGCGACATGTAGTGCTGGCGTTGGTCATCCTTGATTGAACTGTAACGTAGCTTGTTCAGCGCGCTGCGCAAATATGGCTGGTTCTGGACGGCTCCGCCGAATTCCTCTGCCAAATTTGACAGCGCACTGTCGACGGAGAGGTCGCCGCCGGTTTCGGCAGCGAGCCATTTACGCAGCTTGTTGTTGCGGAAGGCGATGAGGATGGCCGACAGGTCGCCGAAGAATTCATGAAAGGCGGCCGTTTCGGCACTGACAGACTCGGCCAGCAAAGGGCGGAGGCCATCGAGCACGGCGTGGCCGAACTCGTGATTGATGATGTCGGCGGAAAGGCTGGTATAGACGCGCTTCTTGCCGCTGTCGAAATAGTAGAATTGGAGTGACTTGCTGTCGCGGTCGTAGTAGGCGTTCTCGCCGTAGCCGGCGTTGGGGACGACGATCAACCTGTTGCCCTCAAAGCCGAATGGGATACGTCGGCCGAGGCCAAAACCGTTCTCATAGAAGTCGAGCGCATTTTGCAAAGTGGCCCAGACATTGACCTGACGATATTGCGGTGACGCGATGTTGGCTTTGTTGAGAGGCACGCCATTTGTGTCCGTGAAGACATTGTTCTCGGCGTCCCAGGTTGCCGGCGGCGCAAGGGTTTCCGCAGAGGAATCGTAGTCGACAACAGCGAAGCGGGCGCTGGTAGGACCGTCGCCGATGCCCGGCTCCCAAGGCACATCGAAGGTTTCGTCGAAGTCGAAGTTTCGACGCAGTGTGCGGAGCGCGGGATCTTGGAAATAGACGTCGAACGGAATGCGGAGCTGCAGCTCCTCTTGGGCGTCGCGCGTTAGGACATTGCGCGCGGCGTAGAGCGCGGCTTTAGTCGCTTTGGTTGTGTCCACTGTCTTGGGTTTGGAGGGCATGGCGAAACTCCAAAAAAATTAGAATGGACAATTGAACGCCAGAGTTTAGATGGCGACGACGCAACAACTCACACCGATAAATAGTCGATCTTGCTCCGCGGAACCAGCGGGCCTGTGAAGGAATAGTAATCCGCGGACCTTCGCCAGTTACTCCACATGGCGCGGAGAGGTTGCTCATCGGGCCGGGAAGCAGACGCTCTATCGCACCCGCACACCGTGTTCGGCTTCAAAGAGGTAGAGGTTGTCCTTCGACAATCTTACCCCCACGGCGTTGCCGACCTTCGCAGAGAAATCCTTCGCCGCCTTCACCGTGAGCATGTCCGACTCGGTCTTGACCGTGACTAAGGTGTGATCGCCGATGAGTTCGATCGCGTAGATATTCCCGTTCACGTCGGCGTCTTCGGGCGCCGTCACGGCGCAGTCCTCGGGACGCACGCCAAGCACGGCCTCTGCAACCTTGCCCATCACCGGAACCATGATTTTCGTCCCGCCCGTCATGAAAAGATTGCCGTCAAGCGTACCGCGCACAACGTTCATCGATGGCGAACCGATGAACTGCGCGACGAAGAGATTGGCAGGATCGTTGTAGATATTCGCCGGTGTATCCAGCTGCTGCAGCTTGCCTCCTTCAAGCAGGGCGACGCGGTGAGCCAATGTCATCGCCTCGATCTGGTCATGGGTCACATAGATGGTCGTGATCCCGAGGTCATGCTGCATGTGACCGAGTTCTGCCCGCATGTGACCTCGCAATTTGGCGTCAAGGTTTGACAGGGGCTCATCCATCAGGAACACCTTGGGCCGCCTGACCATAGCCCGCGCCAGCGCCACGCGCTGTCTCTGCCCGCCCGAAAGCTGGCGGGGATAGCGCGCGAGGTAGGGCGTCAACTGGACCTGGTCGGCCACATCCTTGATGCGGGCTTCCATCTCGGGCTTTGGAAGTCTTCGGATCTTTAGCGGATAGCCGATATTTTCGGCGACTGTCTTGTGCGGATAAAGCGCATAGGACTGAAACACCATCGCCACGTCGCGGTTCTTGGGCAGCACATTGGTGACATCCCGCCCCCCGATGGTGATGATGCCGGAACTCACGGTCTCGAGCCCGGCGATCATCCGCAGCGCCGTGGTTTTCCCCGAGCCCGAAGCACCGAGCAACACGAGGAACTCGCCTTCCTTCACGTCGAGATCGAGCTCGTGCAGCACCCGCACCGAACCGAAGAACTTGACTACCTTCTCGAGCCTGACGGTCATGTGTTCAACCTTTGACGGCGCCAACGAGCAGTCCCTTGGCGATGAAGCGTTGCAGGACAAGGGCGAGCAGAATGACCGGCACGATCATGATGATGATGAGCACACTCATGTACCACCATTGCGGTCCGCGCGTCGCGTTCTGTGCGGCGACCAAAAGGGGCATGGTCTGGGCGTTGGCTGTCGAGAGGAACAGAGCCAGCAGGTACTCGTTCCAGGAGAAGATAAGCACCAGAAGGCTCGTGGCGACGAGGCCCGGCTTGGATAGTGGCAGGATGATCTCGAAAAAGATGCGGATTCTCGAGGCGCCGTCGAGCTCGGCTGATTCCTCAAGATCCTTGGGGATCGAGACGAAGAAATCGTACATCAGCCAGACCACGATCGGCAGGTTCACCGCCGTGTAGGTGAGGATCAGCGCCACGTGGGTATCGAGCAGGCGGACCTGTTGGAACATCACGTAGATCGGGATCGCGGCCACGACCGGCGGAAAGATGCGTTGCGAGATCATCCAGAACAGGATGTCGGGATTACCCAGCGTGGGCGAAGGGGTCCTGCGGAACATTCCTGCCCCGATGACGGCCAGCGCCAACCCGACGGTGACCGCGATCAGCCAGTTCACGCCCAGTGCAGCGACCAGCACGATGACGAGGGCGACGGCGAGTATGAAGATGAGGATGGTCAAGAGCCGCGGCCGGAACGTGAACCGCGACAGCGCATAGGCGGCCAGCGACCCGGCGATCATTACAAGAAGCGTCGAGAAGACGGCCACGACCGCCGAGTTGAAATAGGGCCGGAACGTATCGTTGCCCAGATCGAAGAAGATGTAGCTCCAGGCGTGCAGCGACGGCAAGAAGTCGACGAAGGGCAGGTAGAAAGGTCCGCCGGATACGGCGATAGGCACCTTGAACGAGGTGATCAGCACCCAATAGAGCGGGAACAGGACAATGAAGGTCCAGATGCCAAGCACCCCGTAGACCACGATCTTGGTCCCGACGGCCATTTCACCGAGCTTCTTGGATTCGAAAATGCTCATTGGCGCGCCCTCCTCGCAGGATTGACGACGAAGTTGAAGAACGACACGCAGATGATCGTCGAGGTGAAGAGCAGGACATAGGAGATTGCAGCCGAAGCGCCCAGATCGAGGGCGCGCCACTGCATGAAGGCGTGCAGCGTGAGGGATTCGGACGCGATTCCGGGACCGCCATTGGTCAGGACGTTAGGAAGGTCGACGATCTTGAAGGCCTCGATCATGCGGATCAGCACGATGGTTGCCGCGACCGGGGCGACGGAGGGCCAGGTGATGTCGACGAAGATCTGGAAGCTGGAGGCGCCGTCTAGTTCGGCCGCCTCGAGTTCATCCTTGGGTTGGCTCTCGAAGGCAGCCAGCATGACCAGGAACATGAACGGGATCCATTGCCAAGAATCGCCCAGAACGACCACGAGCCGCGCCGACCAGGCATTGGTCGCCCATGAGAAATCGCCCAACCCTAGCCAGTGCCAGAGGGGCGAGATAGGCCCCACCGTCATGTCGGCCATCATGCGGAAAGTGTAGGCGATGCCCACCGGCGTGACCATGAGCGGGACGAAGAACACCACGCGAAAAAAGCTTCGCCCGCGGATTCTGAGCGAGCAGAGAAAGGCCAGCCCGGCGCCGATGACGAACTGGATGGCGACCCCCAGCAAGACGTAGAAGATCGTCGTCGACAGCGAGCCGATCTGGCCCTTGTCGCCGATCGTGGCGGCGAAGAGCCAGGCGAGCGCGGCGAAAAGACCAAAGGCTATGAGACGGCCGATCGCGCCCATGACGGTCACGTGGCCGGAAGTAACGAAGCTGCGAATGCCCCAGCCGATCAGGACAATCGCGGCCGCGACAATGAGCCAGCCGAGCCACGATGTGGGCATGAATGTGCCAAGCAGATGATACTGCTCGGAGCCGAACAGCAGCTTCCTGAAATTGTTCCAGCCGACGAAGATGAGTTCGTATCCTTCGCTGCCCAGCCTGAAGCGGGACAGCGCAAGCCATGCCGAAATGATCAGCGGGAAGATCGAGAAGGCCAAAATGAGCAGGCTGGCCGGAAGCACGAAAAACCGCCCAGAATGCCGATCGAACCAATCGACAGCGCGTGTCTGCCAAGTCTCCAAGGGCGTGTGCTCCATCTGGATTTGACGTTTCTCCCGTCCCGGAGGACGGGAGAAACCGGGTCGATGTGACGCTAGTTTGCGCCGATGGTCGACTTGTAGGCGGCGAGCTGTTTGTCGCGGCCAACTTCGTCGGTGATCTCGTTCCAGCCGTCTTCGATGGTCTTCATCGTGGTCGGAATGTCTATTTCTCCGGCGAGCATGCGGGCAATCGCCGTATCCAGCACGATCTGCTGATACTTCTGATTGTTCGGAATGCGCAGGTCGAGCACCATGTTGGGCGAATTCAGGCTCGCCTCAATGGCGCCCAGATAGTCCTTGGCCGCAGCTTCGCTCATGCCTGCCTTGCGCCAGTTATCCAGGCCCTGGAACTGCGATAGGCGGTAGGGGTTGAAGCCGGTGATGCCGATAGTGACGTCGACATTGGACTGCTCGGGTGCACTCATGTAGCTGAAGAAGGCGTAGGCCGCATCCTTCACCTTCGGGGCTGCCTTGGCGTTGATGCCGCCCGACCAGCCACCGAAGGCCGCGAAGGGCGCGTGGTTCACCCCGTCGATGGCGTAGGGGCAGATATCGGCTGTGCAGTCGACGAGCTTGCCGGTATCACGGTCGAGCACCTTGGCGGACCCCGGCAGGATGACGGCGCCTACCTTGTCGACCACCTTGGACTTCTCCGGGTCGATGGCGAGCGTGCCGATGTCGCCCCAGTCGATGGTCAGCGCACACTGACCCGAGGTGAACAGGTTGCGCGTGTCGCCCACGTCGAGGTTGATCTCGTCAGGCGGGGCATATTTGGTGGTCTCACTGTAGACAGCGAGCGCCGCCGCGAAGGCCTCGTTGTTGACCAGGGGCTTCATGTCGCGGACGTCGAAGAAGGCACCCTGCGACGTGCCCTTGGATTGCAGGAAGGCGCCGGCGACCGAGGTCACCATCCAGTAGGATTGGGCATTGCGCTTCTTGGCGATGCAGGAGCCGAAATCCGGCTTGCCGTCGCCGTTCATGTCCTTGCCGTTGGCTGCCTTGGCGAAAGCGATGTAGTCGTCCCAGGTCTGGGGCGCGCCGAGGCCAAGCTCCTTGGCCACATCGGTCCGGTAATAGACCATCTGGAAATCACCATCGAGGGTAATGGTGTAGGTCTTGCCCGCGAACTTCATCGAGAAATCGCGGAAAAACCCGCCGATGTCGTCGAGCTTGAGAGCGGCGTCCGCCTCGACACGCGGGCTAAGGTCTTCCATGAATCCCGGTGTCACATAGTCCACCATCCACTGCGGCGCGAACACGCCGGCATCGAGCGAGTTGGTACCCGTCGACCAGTCGGTGAGGATCTTCTGGTAGAGATCGGAGAAGGGAACCGTGATCACATTGATGTGGGCGCCCGTGAGCTTCTCAAAATCAGGAGCGCGGCGTTGCATCGGCTCGGCAATCTGCGGGCCGGTGAAGGTTATGACATTGACGGTCACACCGTCAAACTCGCCAGCCCATGCGGAACCCGCAAAGCCCATAGCTGCCACGCCCGTCATCAGAGCGCCGGCAAACAATAAACGAATAGCCATTACTTCCTCCCTTTACTAGGCATCCCATTTGCGAGGCCGCCTGTTAGTTGTTGATTTTCTTGCTACATTGCCATTCTCCTGAAACTAGGTCAGGGTCATCTTGGTGGAGTCGAAGGGAGTCGAACCCTCGACCTCCGCAGTGCGATTGCGGCGCTCTCCCAACTGAGCTACGACCCCATTCCGCCCCGTAAATTCGACACTCGGCCGAGCGTGCCAGTAACCGTATGCACGCATCAAGGTAGAGCATCTCGCGAATCATGAACGGATCCCTATTCTTTGCAAGGGGGTAGCTGTTGGGCCCGACCCGATGCCGTAACTGGTGGCGAAGGGGGCGAACCCTTGGCCATCGCGACTGCGTCATTCAATATTCTAAGGCGACGCTACCGATATTGGGCGTGCCGTCCGCCGCCGCCGCGATGATGGACGGAATGACGCCTTCGAAGCCCTCGCCGAGGTCAGGGAGCCATATCATCGCGTCTCCGCCCGGATCACGGTTCCCACCGTGGGGCCCGGGGCCTGGACATAGAGTTTGGCAGTACGCTCAGCCACGCTGCCGGCCCGTCAGTGTGCCGCCCTGCGGTAGGTGCCAACAAGCTCGGTCTTGGCGATGATGTGGGCGCGCATTTTCACTTCGATCTGGTCCTTGCTGGCCGCCGCAGATACATTCAGCCGGTCATCAAGTGCGTAGAGCTTGAAGAAGTAGCGGTGCATGCCGATGGGAGGACAAGGGCCGCCATAGGCATTGCGATTCCAGCCGTTCCTGGCTGTGTCGGCGCCTGACGGCAGTTGCGAGATCCCTTCCGGAAGCCCGGACAGATCGGGCGGCAGATTGAAGACAACCCAATGTACCCAGGTCATCTTCGGATGGGCCGGATCCGGGGCATCCGGATCGTCGACGATCAGCGCGATGCTTCTGGTTCCGGCCGGGATGTCCGTCCATTCAAGAGGTGGTGAGATATCCCGTCCTTCGCACGTGTAGAGGCTGGGAATGGTTCCGCCATCGTCAAAGGCGGGTGATGTGATGGTAAAAGTCATGGGGTCCTCGGCGAGTTCAGGAAGCAGTTTCCTAGCGGCACTCGTGATGAGCCACTGCCTGGCGCATTGTCCATCTAGACAGGGGTCCGGTCCAGAGAGGACATGGGACATCGCCCGATTGTCGGTTTCGATAGCCTGACAAGCGAAACGCCGGATGGTTTGCAATTGCGTTGATGCGGCTCAATGAAATGACGCGCGCGGGATCACCATTGTTGAATTGCCATTGGCCGAGAAGGAGTATGCATGAGGTTCTTTCTTTGCGGTGATGTCATGACCGGCCGCGGCGTCGACCAGATCCTGCCGCATCCTTGCGATCCGGCTCTGTTTGAACGCTACTGCTCATCGGCGCTGGACTATGTCAGGCTTGCCGAACGGTGTTCGGGGCCTATTCCGCGCCCTGTATCGCTCGACTATATCTGGGGCGACGCGCTCCTGGAGATCGACAGCCAAGCAGCGGATCTCCGCATTGCCAATCTCGAAACGAGTATCACCGCGAATGGCGTGCCAGAAGCCAAGGGCATCAACTACCGCATGCATCCGGACAATATCGGCTGCCTCGCCATTGCCAAGATCGATTGCTGCGTGCTTTCGAACAATCATGTTGCGGATTGGGGAATGCCGGCTTTGTCCGATACGGTCAGGTACCTTGCGCAAGCGGGAATCGCCAGCGCCGGCGCCGGCGACAATGCCGAAGCCGCGGGTCGCCCGGCGCTGCTGCACACGGCAGCAGGACGACGGGTGCTGGTGTTCGGTTTCGGCTGTCCTTCTGCGGGCGTCTCGGCCCATTGGGCCGCCAGAAAGCAAAGGCCGGGCGTGAATTTCCTTGGCGATCTGGGGGACGCTGCTGTCGCGCGGGTCATACGCGGCACGGAGCAATGCCAAAGCGCCGGGGACCTCGTCGTCGTGTCGATCCATTGGGGGCCAAACTGGGGCTATGAGATACCGCAAGCGCATCGACAGTTCTCCCATCGGCTGATCGACGAAGCCGGCGTCGGCCTTGTTCACGGGCATTCGTCCCACCATCCGATCGGTGTGGAAATCTACCGCGGCAGGCCAATACTTTATGGGTGTGGCGATTTCATCAACGACTACGAGGGGATACGCGGTCACGAGGCCCTGAGACCGGATCTCGCGCTCGCCTATTTCGTGGACATCGACGACCGCGACCATCGCTGTCGCGGCTTCGAAATGGTAGCGTTCCGCCGGACAAGATTTCGTCTCGTACGTGCTGAGTACGACGACGCCGTATGGCTCGCCGAGGTGCTTTCCAGACGGAGCCGGGGCTGCCGAATTGCGAAGGGGGACGATGCGTTGATCAGCCTTAGTGCGGCCTGACGGTCTAGCGATAGGGAAGCCGGATATGTCCGCATGCAAGACTTGAGCGGGGCAACGGCATGTCCAACTTGCTACCAAGGAGCGGAATCGAGCCGGATTGCGCGATTTCGAGGAGCGCCTCATCGAGATCGACGGTAAGGACGTGACCAAGGCTCTATCGGCCAAGCGCGGGCTCGCCATGGCGTTCCAGTCCTAAGCGCTCTATCCGCACATGACCGTGCGCAACAACATGGCCTTTCCACTCGAGATGGCCAAAAAGCAGAGCAGACATCATGCGGCGAACTTTAGATTCAGGTGACTAGATGCATTACGCAATTTGGTTGAATTTTTGGCCAGACTGCGGAGTTGATCGCACACCCCAACGAACCTAGAAATGCGGGATGGCAAAGCTGTGGATCTCATATCTGAGTGGTTTGATGAAGCTAGCGATCATTTTGTCGTTCGCTGCATTCACCTTCAGCAATTCAGAGCAGGTCGCCATTCATAGCAGCGCTGCCTTAGTTGAAGCCGCTATTGATGTCGGCCATTCGCATCACTGCGTGAGCGCGGCGGATGAGAAGAGCGATCACCATAACGGCGAGCATAGCTACCGGAAGTGCTGCCGTGCGATGTGCACTGTTTTAGCGGTTCTGACGGACGTCCCGACGTTGGCTGACCGGGCGCCAGCCACGACGCACCCACGTGCTGTTTGGTCCGAGCCGAATTCGTTCTTTCCCCCCCGCCTCTATCGCCCTCCAATCGCCTGATTTTGTGAAATCGCGCCGTATCCGCGACGCGTAATCCCGTAAGCCGCTCAGTTGGCTCACGCTGTTGGAGATATCACAAAACTTAGGTTCAGAGATGAACGGGTTTCACATCCGGTCTTGCGCAGGTCCCATCCAGCACACTTCCGAAAGCCGATGGCTGACTATGTGCGGGCGGACTGGATTCATCCCGCGCGTTCATCGACCGAACTCACTTGCTCCTCGCTTGGGCACCGACTGGCGCGAACCTTTCGCTAAAGAGAGGTCGTTGCCTTTCGGATTGCGCGGCGTCGGAGCAACTGATCAGGAGTTCCTTACATGTCCACCATCAATTTCGCCGTTGCCGTTTTCCAAACGCCACGCCGTGTCTGCCACAGTATCTGGGACGGGCTGCCAGGCGCGATTACGCAGACCCGCGCTATGCGCCGTTTGGGCAGATTCATTTATCGCAGGTTCACCCGCCACACGGTTCGGATCCAAAGCCACTACACACAGTTCATGCGAAACCCGCCGCTGCTGGATGTCTTGGCGCGGTTTTTGTCCGCTTATCAGATCGGATCGACCGTCAAACTGGCTTCAATTGGATGCAGTACAGGCGCGGAGCTATATTCGGCCATGTATGTGCTGCGTCGGGCCCGGCCAGACTTAAAGATTCTGGCGACTGGCGTGGATATTTCAAGCGAGGTCGTCAAAGCTGCCGAACGAGGCATCTATTGTCCAGACCAGTCCGCCGCAATAAACGGCTTGTATCTGGAAGGGCGACCGGAAGTCTTCTTGGAAGAGGTCGATGCTCTTCGCGACGTGTTTGAAGTTCAGCACGGTGGAACGCTTCGGGTGCAGGATTGGCTTCGCAAGGACACCATCTGGTTTACAGCCGATGCAACGGAAAGTGGGCTCGCTGACACCCTCGGACCGCACAATATCGTTCTTGCAAACAATGTGATCGGTCCGATGGACGACTTGCTCGCCGAAGTCTGCTTGCGGAACATGATGAACTTAGTCGAGCCCGGGGGATACCTTGTTATCGATGGTATCGACCTCGATCTGAAGACACGGGTTTTGGCAACGTCCGATTTCAAGCCGGTCCTCCTGGGACAGGAAGAACTGTGGTCGGCTGATGGGTCGAAGGACGGATGGCCGTGGGTCCGTTGGGGGCGTGAACCTTTGGATCGGACCGAACCAACCTGGGAGTTGCGATACTCGATAATCTTTCAGCGTACCCAAGGTTAAGCAGAAGGTGGATAGGCGAGGGGGATACGCTTTGCCGTATTCCTCCGTCCGGCCACCCTATCGCTGCCGAGACTTTTTTCTTTAATGAAGGACGAGTCCATTGCCAGTTGACCGGTCGGTAGACCAACCAAACCAGCCGCTACGGGAAAAAGGTGGAAGTACGGTAAGCTCGAACACCACCGGATCAGTCATGGCCGGAGGATTTTGGGTGATTGCCGCCAAGGCGACTGCTCAAGTCACACAGCTTTGTACGTTCTTTGTTGCCGCACGACTTCTCGCGCCGACCGAGTTTGGATTGTTCGCATTCATTTCGGCCATAGCCATTCTCTGCGTTGTTCTTGCGGAAGGAGGTTGGGCCGAATTCATAATGAAATCCGGTGACGACCGCGATCGTTTCGACCAGGTGGCGACAATCGCTTTGCTGAGTGGTCTGTTCTTTACAGTGTTGGGGTTCGGTGCCTCGGCAGTTCTTTATCTCTGGACGGAGAGGTATTGGGAAAGTGCACTTCTCGTACTCTTCAGTTGCTGGATGCTGCCAGCCGCCGTTTCGACCGTATATGACGGGACCCTCGTCGTTCGTGGTCAGCTGCGTCAGCAGGCGGTTATTCGGATCCTGGCGGAGGTGGTCGGCGTTGGTGCGGCGATCACAGGGCTTCTTCTTGGATGGCATGCGGCTGCGCTTGTCATCGGCAGAATTGCCATCCAGCTAATGGTGCTTATGGGATCAGCCCGGATCGTTGGCTGGAGGCCGCATTTATCCATCACGCGATCGGTGGTGAAGGACGTTTTTGAGTTCTCACGGCATATTGTCGCGAACCGGATCATCGTCTTTCTCAGCTCATATTCTGGAACGCTCGCAGTCGGTAGTTTCCTGGGCATAACCGAGGCCGGGTACTATCGCGCTGCGGAACGAATAGTCTCGGCCATCTCCGAGTTTTTAGGGGAGCCAACCCGGGCACTTGGTTGGGTCGTCTTCAGGCGTGCTCGGGACCGGCAGGCCAAGCACCAGGACAATTCAGTTGCCGAAGCGAGCGGTCGCTTTCTGACAGTCTTGCTTGTCGTTGCTTCCCCCATCTATCTTGGGCTGATGCAGGTGTCGGACGCCCTGGTTTACTTCGTACTTGGCGAGCGGTGGATGCCTGTCGCGCTCATCGTGTCAGTCTTATGTCTGAAGCAACTATTGCTCCTGCCGGGTTACATCACCGAACCGTTGCTGTCCGTGATGGGGAACGTGAGCAAGAGACTGCCGGTTACGCTGTTGAACGTCTTTGTGTCGCTGTCACTCATCGTCGCGCTCGCGCCATTTGGTCTGCTGCCGTTGGCGGTGGGACAATGCGTCAGCGCCGCCTTTGCGGTGACGACGTCGGTCAGATTACAGATACGGTTCGGCGGCGTTGACTGGCGAAGCGTGATGAAGAATATCGCAATCCTGATCGCGCCAGCCGCTTCAGCAATGGTCGCCGTTGTTGTCGTTCTTCATGGCAAGTTGGAGGTGCCGTCGATCCCGTTGATGTCGACATTCCTGTTACAGGTTGGGATTGGCGCTGCGGTCTATTGCTCGATCTTCCTGCTGCTTGCTCGATGGACAGGACGCGTGAAGCTTGCCCGGCAAGGTGAGCTATCGTTGTAGAGGTCGGCGAACTGGTTCTCCGCAGCAGGTCGTGCACCTTCATCACCCGATAGACGCGTTTGACGTTTGGCCACGAGCGGCTTTCGCTGCGGGCGTTGCGGCGCAGGATGGCATGAACCCGGCGATAGCCGTAGGTCGGCATGTCGTCGTCGAAAGTCATCGATTTCGTGCTCGGCTTCGAACCTACTTAGGATCGTCATGCACCTTGCGCCGCGAGCGCTGACGCCGCCAGAAACAGGCGACGTTGCCAATGGGCCATCTTTGAGTGAGAAGAGATGCAGATCAAACTGATCTGACGTTTTCCGCTTTCGACTTCCCGGTCTTGCGGTCTTGGCCCAGTTCGTAGCTGACCTTCTGTCCGTCTCGAAGTGGTCCGGAGTCCTGAACCGCCGACACATGGACGAATACATCTGCCCCGCCATTGTCGGGCGTGATGAAGCCAAAACCCTTGTCCTGGTTGAAAAATTTAACGGTACCGGTTGCCATCTTTATCCTCGTCAACGAAGCGGCTTACGTGCCGCCGGCAGAGCTTATTCATCGCTGCGCTCGCATGCAACCTTTCCTCTGCGCGACAGCGCGGACCAAATAGAATCCTATAAAAGGCTTGGTTGCTCGACTGGCTCTCCGGTCTTTGCGACAATGGTCGAAGCCGAGGGATATCTACGCACCAGATCTGCATGCGAGCGCTTGGGTGACCATTTTCAACGCCCTATCTGGCCGCAAACGCTGGCGTGCATCGCGATTGAACTTGCTCTCTACGACATCCGCATCAACGCGGTTGGGCTTGGCTGTCGTTGAAATCCCCGTCTCCCTTCGGTCGTCGGTTCGAATCCACTCAAGGCGACCTTTGCCGCCCCCGCGGCGGGCGGTCTCAAACGAAGCATGCTTGGAACGGCTTTACCGCTGCTCCCATCGCCGCCGCGTCGCTGCCGATCTCCGAAATAATCAGTTTCGGATGGGGACGGGAAACGCCGTAGCGGGGTTTCCCGAAAAGTTCGGTGCGGTCGATCAGCATCTGGGCAAGATCCATTGGGACCTGCCCGCCGAAGACGATCGCCTGCGGGTCGTAGACGGCCCAGATCGCGTTGACGAGACGGTTATAGGCCGGCGTCACCTCGTCGACCCATTCCTCCACACCTGGCCAAGTCCGATCGAAGTGCTTTCGCATGTAGCTGATCGAGGGAACGTTGACGTTGTGGCGATTGAGCCTTTCCAGCAGATATTGCAGTGCCGGCCGTCGTTTGTTTTCCTCATAGTCGTACATCTGCGAGAACTCTCCCGCATTGCCGTTACCGCCGAGCAGAAGCTCGCCATCGCTGATCAGGCCGCCGCCGAAACCGTAGTTGAAGCTCAGATAAGCCAGATGCTTGATGTGGCGGCCGGCTCCGAACATGATCTCGGCGATTGCTCCGGCCTTGGCGCCGTTCATGGTCCAGACCGGTTTTCCGAAGGTTTCGAAAAGTAACGGGCCGAGTTCGATCAACGACCATTCGTGCAACGGCAGGGACGCATTGTAGCGCGTCCCGTCCACGTGGAAGCCGGCGATGCCGAAACCAATTCCAAAGAAGCGCTCCGACGACAGCCCGAGACGCTGCTGATGCCCTGTCAGTTCCTCGCGAACAAGCTCCAGCGTTTGCCGCATGCTGCGGTTCCACAGCAGGATGCTGCTTTCGGCCAGGATTTTTCCGGAAAGGTCGATGAGACAGATGTCAACGACATCTGAAGTGACGGACAGGCCGCAGGCATAAGCGTGGTCGCCGTTGAGACGCAGCATCGGGCTCGGCTGGCCGCTGCCAAGCCCGGGCTTCGGCTGGCCCAGAAGTACGATGCCACGTTCAGAAAGACTGTCCAGGATCCGATGGACCGACTGCTGCGTCAGGTCGGACAGTCCCGTCAGTTCCGAGCGGGAGAGACCCGGGTGGCGCCAGATCAATCGCATCAGGCTGCGCTCGTTTGCGGAAGCGACCGCATCGTCGTTGGCGCGAAGAAAGTGCTGGTCGATCAGCAGTTCCGGTGAATAAGGCATGCTCGGTCTCCTTGCGCAGGGTAGTTACCACGCGCGTGTGACAACTGCTAGGAGTTTGTCTTCCTTCCGTGCGTATCGCCCATAACGCAGGGAGGATGCCGCGGCATCCGAGAATACCTTCAACTAATTGTCACACATCAAGTGTAACAACGGCCCGTAATTCTTCCCGAAAAGGCTCGGGTATCCAAAAGGGCGAAGCGAACATGAAGATCTCCACTCTTGCGGCCACGGTCGCGCTTCTCGGCTGTGCCAGCGCGGCCCAGGCCACCAATATCGAATTCTGGTATGGCAATACCGGCCCGGTCGAAACCGCTATCAAAGCCCAGTGCGATGCCTTCAATGCCGCCCAGAGCGAGAATCACGTCAATTGCGTCGGCCAGGGTAGCTACGAAGTCTCGATGCAGAAGGCGATTGCCGCCTACCGTGCCAAGAACCATCCGGTTCTTATCCAGTTCTTCGACGCCGGCACGCTTGACCTGATGCTGTCGGACGCCGTCGAGCCGGTTCAGGACCTGATGCCGGACGTCAAGTGGGACCAGTACATCGCCGGCGCCCGCGCCTATTACGAAACCTCGGGCGGTAAGCTGTTCGCCCAGCCCTACAATTCCTCGACGCTGCTGTTCTACGCGAACAAGACCGAGCTCGAGAAAGCCGGCATCATGCAGACGCCGACCACCTGGGAAGAGGTGATCGAGGCCGCCCGCAAGCTGAAGGCCGCCGGTCATGCCTGCCCCTTCGTCACCGATGGCGACACCTGGCGCGTGCTCGAGCAGTTCTCCGCCCGCCACGGCCTGCCGATTGCGACCAAGCACAACGGCTATGACGGCCTCGACGCCGAATATGCCATCAACGCCACCTTCGCCGCCAAGCATCTGGCCAACCTGGTCGAGTGGCGCAACGAAGGCCTGGTGCGTCTCGCCGCCGACACCAAGGCCGGCAACTACACCGCCGCCTTCAATGCCGGCGAATGCGCGATGATGGAACAGTCCTCCGGCTCCTACACTGCCGCCGCCAAGGCGTTCGACGGCAAGTATGAGCTGGCCGTCAACATGGCGCCGATGTACAGGGGCTATGAGCGCCACAACACGTTCGTTGGCGGTGCCTCCATCTACGTCATGAAGGGCCACGACAAGGCCGAGATCGACGCCGCCAAGGCCTTCCTCGACTTCCTGCGCCGTCCCGAACAGCAGATGTTCTTCACGGCCAATACCGGTTACGTGCCGGTCACGACCGATGTGCTGGACGCCATCGCGAAAAGCGGCGAGGCGAACTCGCCGAAATACGCGACCGCCAAGCTCGGCGTTGAATCCATGAACCAGCCGGCGACGGCAGATACCCGCGGCATCCGCCTCGGCTTCTACGTGCAGTTCCGCGAAGTCTTCATGGAAGAAACCCAGAAGGCCTTTGCCGGCCAGCAGACCATGCAGGCGGCCCTCGACAACACCAAGAAGCGTGGCGACCAACTGCTGCGTCGCTTCGAGCAGACCTACAAGGGCAAGAAGCTTCCCTGATCCTGATCTCGCATCCGCGACATGGGGCGGAAAACCGCCCCATGTCCTCATTCTGTTTTGGGACTGTCTCCATGTCGTCGGAATCCTCCCTGTTCAGCCATCGCTGGCTGCCGCTTCTCCTTGCGGCGCCGCTGATGTTGCTGATCGTCCTGTTCTTTTATGTGCCGGTCTTCCAGGCCTTCTATTGGTCGTTTTTCCTGGAGCAGCCGTTTGGCGGCGGCTCGGAATTCGTCGGTTTCCAGAATTTTGCGCGCGTCCTGTCGGATCCGGAATTCTGGATGGCCGGTTGGCGCACCATCGTCTTCATGCTGACGGCATCCTCGCTCGCGGTCATCGTGCCGCTGATGCTCGCCATCGCCGCCGACCGCAAGATCGCCCTGTCTATCCCGGCCCGCAACATTTTGGTCTGGCCGAAGGGCATCGCCGGCGCCTCGATCGGCGTCGTCTTCGCCTTCATCTTCAACCCGTTCGTCGGCGTGATGGCGCCGCTCAATACGCTGGTTCCCGGCCTGTGGAACCCCGGCATCGATGGCACCGACGCCTTCATCACTTTGGTCGCTGCACATGTGTGGAGCGGCATTCCGTTCAATTTCGTCATCCTGCTCGCCGGCCTGCGCTCGATTTCGCACACCATGCACCAGGCTGCGGCGATGGACGGGGCAGGGCCCTGGCGACGCATATTCGACGTGCAGCTGCCGCTGATCATGCCGCAGCTGTTTCTGACTTTCGTGCTCGAATTCACCGAGAGCATCACCTCGGTCTTCGCACTGATTGATACCATTACCGGCGGCGGTCCGGGCGGTTCGACGACGCTGCTCGTCTACAAGATCTATGTCGATGGCTTCCGCGGCTTTGATCTTTCCGGCGCTTCCACCCAGACGGCCATCCTGATGGTCTTCGTCCTTCTCCTCGCAGCCTGCCAGTTCGTCTTCCTCGGCCGGCGCATCAATTACGAGCGCTGAGCCATGGTCGAGAACGCACGCTCCATCAACATCGCCGCCAGCATCCTGCTGATCATCGGCATCGTCTATATCGTCGGCCCGCTCTACCTGACGCTGTCCACCGCGTCGCAGTCCTATGAATACATGCTGCGCAATGGGCTCGCCTGGGTTCCGGGCGGTGAGCTGTTTGCCAATATGGGCAAGGTCATCAACGACACGCGTATCCCGATCCAGATGCTCAACAGCATGATCGTCGCCTTCTCGAATGCGCTTGCCACCTGCGCCTTGTCCTTCCTGTCGGCCTATGCGATCGTCTATTTCCGCATTCGCTGGGCCGGCGTGGTGTTCGCGCTGATCTTGGCAACGATCATGCTGCCGCTCGATATTCGGGTGATCACCACCTACCAGGTCGCTTCCAACATCTTTTCGCCGCTCAATGCCGTGCTGGATGTCACCGGCCTCAACGATCTAATCGCCAATACCTTCGGCGCGCCAGTCCATCTCGAACTCAGTGTGCTCAACACGCATTTCGGCCTGATCGCGCCGCTGGTCGCGCATGGCACCGGCACGTTCCTGCTTCGGCAGTTTTTCCTCACCCTGCCCAAAGACCTGTTCAAGGCGGCCCGCATGGATGGGGCAGGGCCGATCCGCTTCCTGTTCGATATCCTGCTGCCGCTTGCCCGCACAAGCGTCGCCTCGCTGTTCGTGCTCACCTTCCTGAGCGGCTGGACACAATATCTCTGGCCGTTGGTCGTCGCCTCGACGCCTGACATGCAGACCGCCGTGGTCGGGCTTGCCCGCCTCGTGCCGGATGCCGACGGCCAGGTGCCCGATTTCCCGATGATCATGGCCGGTGCCGTGCTCGTTTCCCTCGTTCCCCTGTCGATGATCGCCCTGCTGCAGCGTTTTCTCGTCCAGGGCCTCGTTCTTTCGGAGAAATGACCCAATGACCGCCATCGACACAGCCATTCGCGCCGCCGCGGCCGATATCGAGCTCATCGGCGTCACCAAGGCCTATGACGCCAAGACCGTCGTCATCCCACAACTCGACGTGGCGCTTCGCCCCGGCGAGTTCACCGTCGTGCTCGGCCCGTCGGGCTGCGGCAAGTCCACGCTTCTGCAGATGATCGCCGGTCTTGAAAGGGTCAGCGGCGGCAAGATCCTCATTGGCGGCCGCGAGGTGCAGAACCTAGAGCCAAAGCACCGCGGCTGCGCCATGGTGTTCCAGAACTATGCGCTTTATCCGCATATGACGGTCGCCGAAAACATGGCCTACAGCCTGAAGGTCGCTGGCGTCTCGAAGGCCGAACGCGCCGAACGGGTGGCCACCGTCGCAAAGATGCTCGGCCTTGCCGATTTCCTCGCCCGCAAACCGGGCCAGCTGTCCGGCGGCCAGCGTCAGCGCGTCGCGATCGGCCGCGCCATCATTCGCGAGCCGGGCGTGCTTTTGTTCGACGAGCCGCTCTCCAACCTCGATGCACAGCTGCGGCACGACATGCGCGTCGAACTCGCCGACCTGCATCGCCGCATCGGTGCCACCAGCGTTTTTGTCACCCATGATCAGGTGGAGGCGATGACGCTCGCCGATCGCATACTCGTCCTTAACAAGGGGCACATCGAACAGTTTGATACCCCGAAGGCGATCTACCACCATCCAGCTTCCATCTTCGTTGCAAAATTCATCGGCTCGCCGCCGATGAACATTTTGGCAGTGACGGGCGACGGTTCCGCGCTGCGGCTGGCCGACGGCCAGGTGGTCGCGAATTTTGCCGGCAAGGGCAGTTTCCAGCTGGGCATTCGCCCGGAAGACATCACCGTCAAGGCAGGCGGTCCGATCAAGGCGCAGATCCGCTACCGTGAGGACCTCGGCTCCCACGAAATCCTTGAAGCGGACATCGCCGGCCAGCCGCTGCGCATCGCCACGCCCTACGGCGCCGAAATCGATCCGACATCGACGCTGTCCTTGTCCTTTTCCCAGGCCCGGCTGCATCTCTTCGAGAATGAGACCGGCCGCGCGATTTCCAACGCCTTCGATCAGACCAAGTCCGCGCCCGCATCAGTGAAAGAATACCAGTGAACTACAGAGAGTTTATCGCCGATCCGGCCCGCGATTGCTCCATCGTCGCGCATCGCGGCTTCTGGCGGGATGCGCCGGAAAACAGCCTTCTCGCCATCGAAAGGGTGATCGACGCCGGTTACGAGGTGGTCGAGATCGATATCCGCCGCAGCGCCGATGGCGGGCTGTTCCTGCTGCATGACGAGACGCTGGAGCGCATGGCCGGTCTCGATGCCGCGCCGGAAAACCTGTCGTCGCAGCAGCTTTCCGCGCTTGCCCTGCGCAACCGCGACGGCGGTGCCGAAAATGCGTTCACCGGCGAAAAGCTGCCGAGCCTCGCCGACGTTTTCGAACTGACGCGCGGCCGCATTTTTCTGCATCTAGACGTCAAGGATCGGGATGTCATCCCGGATGTCATCGCCTGTGCCAAGGCCATGGGTGTCGAAAGCCAGATAGATTTATGGGCCTCGTTGAAAACCGAAAAGGACCTTGCCTGGATCCGCGAGACCATCATCCCGCATGACGTTCTGTTCATGGCCAAGACCCGCCTCAACGTGCCGAGCGCCGCAGCCCAGATCGCGCTTCTGTCGGAACTCTCGCCTTCTGTCTGCGAAATTTACTTTGATCGGCTGGAAGAGTTGGCCGCCCTCGATGGTGCTTTGCGTGAAAACGGCATGGCGCTCTGGGTCAACACGCTCGATTCCATCGCCTGCGCCGGCTTCACCGATACCGCAGCACTTGTGGATCCCGACGCCGTCTGGGGTCGCCTGATCAATGCCGGCATCTCGGTCATCCAGACTGACGAGGCGGCGGCCCTTCAATCCTATCTGGCGGCACGCCGCGCCTGACCTACCCAAGGAAAACAAAATGACCCATTACAAGGACTATATCGCCGATCCCAAGCGCGCGCCCGCCATCGTCGCCCATCGCGGTGCCTGGCACGGTGCGCCGGAAAACAGTCTGGCCGCCATTGAAAAGGCGATCGCTGTTGGCGCCGACATCGTCGAGCTCGACGTACGCAAGAGCGCCGATGGCGAACTCTTCATCATGCATGACGACACGCTACTGCGGATGGCCGGTATCGACCGCGACGCCGAGACCTTCACCATCGCCGAACTGCAGGCGATCGCGCTGCGCGAGGACGACGGCGGCGCGCATCGCGAAATCACCGACCAGCGCATCCCGACCTTGACGCAGGCGCTCGAAATCATCCGCGGCCGGATCTTCGCCGATCTCGACCTCAAGGATCGCGGCCTGTTTTCGGAGGTTGCTGCCTGCGCTCGCGAGATGAATGCCGCACCCTATGTCGACCTGAAGACGCGCGTGATGACCCGCGAGGAACTTGACTGGGTCCGTGCCCAGAATATCGAAGGCGTACCGTTCATGGCGATGGCGAAATTCACGGCCCAAGGCCTGCACGAGACCATGGCGCTGCTCTCCGAAATCAAGCCATTCATGTGCGAGATGCGCTTCGACCGGCTTGAGACGATCGCCGACAACCGGCAGCTGTTCCGCGATGCCGGCATGGCGCTCTGGTCGAACACACTCGACATGGCTGCCAGCGGCGAGTGGCTAGACGAAACGGCGCTCACCGATCCGGACCGTATCTGGGGTCGCCTGATGGATGCCGGCATCAGCGTCTTCCAGACCGACGAGCCGGAAGCGCTGAAAGCCTATCTCGAGGCGCGCCGCGCATGAAACCCGTCACCAACGAACTCATGTTCGCCCTGATGGGCGACATGCGCGAAGCGGCCGGGGCCGAAATCCTGCCGCGCTTCCGCGCCATCACCGCCGACACCATCCGCGCTAAGACTGCAGCCGACGACATCGTCACGGACGCGGATATCGCCGCCGAGCGCGTGCTCAGCCAGAGGCTGGCTGAGCGCCTGCCTGGCATTGCCATCGTCGGCGAGGAGGCGGTGTCGGACGACGCCTCCATCCTCACGCGCCTGGCCGACGCCGACCTTGCGGCGGTTATCGATCCGGTCGACGGCACCTGGCATTTTGCCCATGGCGTGCCGATGTTCGGCAGTATCCTCGCCATCGTGTCCGGCGGCGAGACCATCGCCGGATTGATCCATTACCCGATCCTGGGCGATTTCCTTGTCGCCCGCCGCGGCGAGGGGGCCTGGCATGTGGCCGCAGATGGCACGAAAACGCGTCTTTCCGTCGCCGCGCCGACGCCGATCGACCAAATTCACGGTTTCATTCCGCTACATATGTTCGAGCCGGACCTGCAGGCAAAGCTGGCGCCGCGTGTGCTGCGTTTTCTGCGCACTACCACATGGCGCTGCTCGGCCTGGGAATATCGTATGCTTGCGACCGGCGCGATGGGCTTCTGTCTCAACGAGAGCCTGAAGCCGTGGGACCACGCCGCCGGCGTGCTGATCCATGCGGAAGCGGGCGGGTTTGCGGCAACCATGGCCAGAGAGACCTATCGGCCGACAATGACAGAGGGCCACCTGCTGGCGGCGCCGGACGAGGCGTCGTGGAAGGCGATAAGGGACGCGCTGTCCTAAGCTTGGCATTCGCAGAGACGGGGCAGCTTGACGGGTCCCTATCGCCTTCACCAGAGCGCGCCGCTTGGGCATCCACCGGCGGCGCATCAAGGATGTTGCCCCAAGCGACGGACCACGGAGTCCATAGTTCGATCCCGTTCAAGCCTATCACACGTATCAAACCCGCGCTGTGGACCCGCGATGAAGGCGTCGAGATCATTCTTGGCTGGACCAGACATCTCATAAAGCTTTTGGTCAGGAAACACGGCGAAGGACTGACTGATCAGGTGCTTTGCAAGGCGCGCGCAATGCCAGACGGCAATTTGGCATTGGACCAGCCGGCTAAGGCAGATGTTCTCGCGCAGTCTGAGGCACCGAAAGTCAGTGTGGTGAGCGCTTGCCCGCCACTTCGGTCATGAGCGAAGGCATTGGCATTGAGGTCTATGCGGTGAAGGCAAGACAAGGCTCTCGATCGTAAATCTTATCGTTGAGGTGTAGATCCGTCGCTTGCTTGGTTGCGGTCACCGGATCGCTCTGCTGACCAAGCGGCCAAGCCAGCCTTCGGTTTTCGCATCTCACCGCATTTTCAATCATTCATTGCAAGACGGGGTGTCGCAAAGCTGTCATAAACGCCGGCGAGCTCCTCGTCGCAATCCATCAAGGCCGTGAGAGATGGTAGACCAATTCTCGCCGGTATGCGCAGTGACCCTTCAAAGTGCCGCCGGTTGTTCGCGAGCGCGTGTCCAACAAGCAGGCGCGATCTGCTTTCGAATCTCTGCAGATAGCTCTCCTGAGGTGCTGCTTCTCGCGAGCCGCCGAAACGGCCGCTGGGGAATACCGAAAGGGCGCATCGAAACAGGAGAAACTTCCGGTGTGGCGGCTGCAAGGGAAGCGATGGAAGAGGCTGGCGTTAGAGGCCGCATATCAAACGACGCACTTGGTTCGTTCGTTTACATGAAGGATAGCAGCGATCTTACCTATCACCTCGACGTGCATTTGCTCGAGGTCCAGGAAACTCTGTTGGACTTCCCCGAGAGACGAAGCCGGAAACTGCGATGGGCCCCGCTTGAAAATGCGGTCCAGGAAGTCTCTCACCCAAAGCTTCGAGATCTGCTGCTGCTCTTGGCTGGTAACCTCGAGATAGGCTGCCTTCTCGGAGGCAATCTCTCCCCGTAATGCACACCCGATTTGATCGAGACCCGGCCTTTGGCAAAACGCGGAATTTCACGGACCGTATAACAACAGCCAAGGAATGGGGGCTTCCCGCAAGCGACGCGCGCCGACAGCGTAATTCATTGGTGCCGAATGGCAGAAACCAAGCTGCGGCTTGCGCGGATAAACGCGAGCCTTTCTTCGTGCGGGATATCTTGACAATTAGAATCAAGTTATTTAGCACCCCTGGGACCGACACATTCAGGCCTGTCTGGGGCCAAGAAATGTTTTTGGTCAATGTGTTACAGGGGGCTATGGATGATACTGCGTGTGGGGTCGCTGGCGGTTTTGCTGGCGACGGTAAGTCGTGTTGCGCTGGCGGAAGATACGACCGTGCTGGAGCGTATCGAGGTGACGGCGGGCCGTTCGACAGCGACAATAGGCAATGAACCGGAAGCCTATGCCGGCGGGCAGGTCGCCCGCGGCGGCCGTGTGGGTCTGCTCGGCAACCGCGATTTCATGGACACGCCGTTCAACATCACCAGCTACACTTCTCAGACGATCGAAAACCAGGGCGCACGGACAGTGGCCGACGTGCTGGCCAATGATCCTTCGGTCAGAAGCACCCATGCCTCCGGCGGTATGTTGGACTCCTTCTATATCAGGGGTTTCCCGCTCAATGAGGGGAACTTCGGTGAGGTGGCGTTCGACGGCGTCTACGGTGTCGCTCCGACTTACCGCCTGTTCACCGACTACGTCGAGCGTGTCGAGGTGTTCAAGGGTCCAACCGCGCTCATCTATGGTATCTCGCCGAACAGCAGCGTCGGCGGTACGATTAACATCGTGCCCAAGCGTGCGGCCGATGCCGACCTGACCCGGCTCACGACCGACTATGCGTCGGATCTCTATGGCGGTGGCCATCTTGATTTTAGCCGCCGCTTCGGTGAGGAGCGCCAACTCGGCGTCCGCTTCAACGGCAGCTATCACGGCGGCGACACCGGGATCGACAATCAGTCGCGCGACGTGGCTGTCGGGGCGCTTGCGCTCGACTATGAGGGCGAAGGGTTCAGGGCGACGCTGGACGTCATTGGCCAGCGGGAAGACTTCGACGCTCCGCAACGTCCATTCTTCCCGACCGCCGGCATCGAAATTCCGGACGCGCCGGACGGACACTCCAATGTCCAGGAGCCGTGGGAATGGTCGAAGAGCGAAGATCTGTCGTGGCTGGGGCGGGTCGAATATGACCTGAACGACAACGTTACGCTGTTCGGCGCCGTCGGCGGCGGCAACTCGCGCGTCGAGCGACTTTTCGGCACGCCCGTCATTCTTAATTCTGCCGGCGATGTCAGTATCACACCGCAAAACTTCGTTTTCGACGTTGACCGGCTGACGGCCGAGACAGGTGTTCGCGCGACTTTCGACACCGATGCGGTCGAACATACCGTCACCTTCCAGGTCAGCGGTCTGGAGCAGAGCCTCGCCCGCGGCTCGAACTCGGGAACCGCCCAGCTTAGCAATCTCTTCAATCTGCTTCCTCGCCCCAGGCAGGACGTGCCGCAACCTTCTCACGTGCCGAGGGTCTCTGAGAACGTGTTCTACGGCGTTGCGCTTTCCGACACGATGTCCATGCTCGACGAGCGCCTGCAGTTGACCGTGGGCGGACGCCTTCAGCGCATCGACACCGAAAACTACAGCGCGGCCACCGGTGCTGTCACCACTTCGTCCGATGAGGACGCGTTCACGCCTCTGGTCGGCATCGTCGTTAAGCCATGGGACAACGTCGCGCTTTACGCGAACTACGTCGAGGGTCTCAGCGTCGGCGACAGCGCCCCCACGACCGCGATCAATGCCGGCGAAACGCTCCCGCCCTACCGGTCGAAGCAGTACGAAATCGGCACCAAGGTCGATCTCGGCCGTGTGGCGGTGACGGTCAGCGCATTCCAGATCGAAAAGCCCTTCGGCCAGCTCGAGGCGAGTGGCAGCGGTCTTGTCTTCGTCGAAGGCGGTGAACAGCGCAATCGCGGCCTCGAACTCAACATCTTCGGTGAAGTGACGCCCGAGGTCCGGGTGCTCGGTGGCGTGAGCTTCATCCACGGCGAGCTGACGAAAACCAACAGTGCCGCGACCCGTGGCAATACGCCGATCGGCGTGCCGTCGGTGCAAGTCAATCTGGGCGCCGAGTGGGATACGCCGTTCATGGAAGGGCTGACGCTGACGGGCAATGTCATCCACACCGACGAGCAATACGTCAACACCGCCAACACCCAGGAAATCCCCGCGTGGACGCGGCTAGACCTCGGCGCCCGGTATCTGACGGAGATCAACGACAAGCCCGTTACGTTCCGCGCCGAAATCGAGAACGTCTTCGATCTCGATTATTGGTCCGGCGTCGCGAGCTTCGGCACGATTTCGCAGGGTGCACCGCTGACGGTCAAGGTCTCGATGACAACCGATTTCTGATGACAGCATGAGTTAACGCCGTTTCTGGTGATCACAAGGGAGGCGCGGCCAGAGGCCGGCGCCTCCCTTTTTTGGTTGGCGGAGAACCAAGTTCAAATGTCCAAGACCCCAATCGACGCTTCAATCGGGGCACCGGAGCGGAAATGCGAAGGCGTCGATCGACGAGCCTCGCCCGCTCAGAGCATACGAATGTCAGCCGCCACGTTAGCGATTTCCCTCGGACCGATCGAGAAGGACCCGGAGCAAAGCCTTCCAGTACCTTAGTCTGCACCGGCGAGGCTGATGGCATAGCCAGGCCGATAGGGAATAGGCAGGAAGCGGCGGTGATATTCGGCGAAGGTCGCATCCGGATCGAGATCGGCAAAAAGATCCGGATGGAACCATTTCGCCAGCTGCTGAACCGCGAAGAATTCATAAGGGCTGTTGTAGAACTGGTGCCAGATGCCGTGAAAGCTTCGCGTCCTCTGGGCGGCAATCCCGGTGTAGGCGTCACGGGTGGTGAACCAATCGAGTTTCTTGCGCATCTCCTGCGGATCAGCGCCCGGACCAAGCGGTATCCAGTGGCCGCCGGGCACATAGGCCTGCCAATTGGCGCTTGTGACGACCACATGCTCGGGATTGGAGGCGACGACTTGCTCAGGGTTCAGCTGCCCGAAGGTGCTCGGCAGGAAGTCGCTGCCGAGGTTATGACCACCGGCGAGCTCCACATACTTGCCGAAATTTTCTGCACCGAACGAAAGGCAGCAATCATCTGCATAGCCGCCGATGCGCTCGATAAACACCTTGGGCCGGTTTGGTTTTGCTCGGCCTATGACATCGGTCACCCGTGCCATCGCCTCGTGGCGAAATGCGATGATCTCTTCCGCGCGCGCCTCGCGCCCCAGGATCTTTCCCAGAAGACGGATCGTCGGCTCTGTGTTCTTCAGCGGGTAGTGGCGGAAGTCGATGTAGAGGACCGGGATCTTCAGCTCGGCCAGCTTCTGGATATATTCGGCGTCCTCGTTGGCTCGCATGGCTTCGAGATTGAGCAGGACCACGTCGGGCTTCTGGACGATGGTTGACTCGATGTCGATCAGTCCATTCTCTTGGCCGGGAAAGGCAGGGAGCTTTGCAAGCCCTGGAAACGCCTGAAGATATTGGTCATAAGTGGCAGGGTCGGCCTCGATCAGATCGTTGCGCCATGCGACGACGCGGGCCAACGGATCTTGCGGTTCAAGCGACGCGAGGAGATAGAGCTGCCGCCCCTCGCCGAGAAGTACGCGCTTGACCGGGACATTGACAGTCACCTCGCGGCCGGTGATGTCGGTGACGGTGGTCGGCGTTTGCGCGGCCGCCGTCGGTTCGCTCGCAACGACCGCTAACGGGCTTAACGCCACCAAGGCAAGGGCAGCGATCACGGCGCGCAGTACCATGGGTTTTCTCCTCAAGATAGTTCTCCTTTGTCGATTATGCGGGCCGATTTGAGCCATAGGCCGAGCGCCACGAGACTTGAAAGGCCGTAAAGGCCAGCAACGATGGGGAAGGCGCGATGTAGCCGGCGCAGGCCCCCTGCAGGAAGCGCAACGCCAGGATGGTCCAGACGTTCTCGGCGAAGGCGACGAGCAATTGCGTGATCGCCAGGCCGGCGAGTGCTCGCACCATCATGAGGCGATTGCCGTAGCGATCGCCTATGCGACCCCAGAACGCGCTCGTCACCGACACGCCGAGCATAGGGCAGACATAGACGCCGATGCCGGCCAAGCCGAAGACGCTGTCGGAAGGGCTTAGTTCCCGGATCTGAATCGGCCAAAACGGGCCGCTCATTTCCATTGTGCCCATGGAAATGAATTGCAGGCCGAAAAGCAGCGCGAACACCGGGCCGAAGCCGCGCAGGGCACTGATTGCACCGGTCATTGGATACTCGGGAGCCTGAAGAGGCCGCGCCCGATTAGGCAATAGCGGTCGCGTTCCAGATGCATCGGCACGACCGGGCAGGTCGGCCACGGCCATTGGAGGAGGGCCGCGCGCACCTCAATCTCCAGGGTAAGGCGGGGCCGGTGCGGCAAGCAGCAACTACGAAACCGAATCGTGATTTCTTGCTCCACGCGCCCGGCCTCGCACTGTTTAGAGAGATGCTAATAATATGAGTGTAACTATCCAGTTAGTCGCTGGTTTAGTCATAGATGATCATCCCGTCAACGGGGCTGCATAAGGAACGGCTGGAAGGCACGCGATCTTCGCGACACCGAGGTCAATTGAAGGTTCCCGCGGGATGCCGGTCTGTTCCGCCGTGAGTCGGCAGTTCGCTTTCGCCGCGCCGGCATCGCACAATGTATCGTCAGGAACCCAAGAAAAAGCCTCGGCTTCGCCGTCAATGCCGAGGTCGGAAGGCGGGCCGCCGACACGATGCTCTCTCTGGGGGAGGCGGCCGATATACAGCGCCGCGCGTCTATTTAGACGCGCAAAGGTCGCTGTAACACTTTGAGTTGCTGCATAATTTTGTCCTTAAATCGATTCCGATTTAAGGAATTATGCAGTAGAGCTGAGACTGCTTCGGCTTGATTTGTTGAGGCGCACCCAGGCGCCTGGCGACACGCGTCGCCCTGCGCTGCCCGAGCTGCCTGATTGATTTTTGTTATCTGACCAGACGGATTGCACCAGGATTGTTGATGGTGTTGTTCGCGAGCTCCGCCTTGCAATCCAGCTCGAAGCTGCTGTTGCCGATCATGGTGATCTCCTGCGCGACGATGCGCACGCATTCACCGCCGGTGGAGCCGTTGCCGGCATACTGGATCTCACGCGATGCCGGCATGTAGACGATGCCCGCAAGCGACGAGGCGCTGTTGCCGTTGATCGTCGCGGTCGCCGTATTGTTCCTGGCGGCGACGATCGAGAAACCCGCCCAGTCACCCGATAGCGATGGGCTGACCTTGAAGGTCGATCCGCCGTGAATGTCGAGCTGGGCCCCGTTCAGCAGGAAGAAGGTAACGCCTTCGCCGGCGACCACCGATTGGCTGGTGAATTTCAGACTGCCGCCGTCGATGATGTAGTACCCCGGCCGCAGAAGGACCTTGCCCTTGATCTCCAAACCGCCATAGGTCCCGGGCTTCAGTTCGACAGTATAGCCGGCAGGCGCGTTGTTCGGCGTTTTGCTCGTGCCGTTGCAATCGCCATTGCCGCCACCGCCCGCCACGAAGTTCTGTCCGCATCCGGCGAGGTTCACCCAGCTCGCCGTCGTCGGCATCTTCTTGAACCGGAATGGGTCCAGGATAGGTGGAACCCCTTCCACCGCTTTGCCGCAGGCGAGCTCGAGATGAGCCAGCGTCGCCGATACCTTGCCTGCCGCATAAAGACACTCGGCCTTCAAGGTGGCTGAACCGCTGAGATAGATCGACTGCGTATCGCTCGAATTCGAGGTGATGGTACAGCCGGACGTATCGACACTTGCACTGCCGCTCACTTCGAAGGCCCGGCTTGCGGTCGGATGGAGTGCCAGGATGCATGCTTCCCTTCCCGGCATGCGCGCGGCGACGCTTTCGCGATGGATCGTATAGGGTCGAAGGCCCCAGAAAAGCGGAGCATATTTGAGCTCATAGGTCGTCGTCGCCGTGGTCTCCGCGCCGAGTGCACCGAAAGCGACCTTGATTGCCTGGGTCGCCACCGGCGTCGAACTCCCCGCCCCGATCTCGTCGACGATGTCTGGCATGCCGAAATTGGCGAAGAAGGTATTGTTCGCCAGGTCTTTCGTCTGGGCCTCATCCTCCCCTTCACCATAGGACTTGACCGCGGAAAAAGCGGCCGCATCGAGCGCGTCCTGCATCTTGGCGGACTCGAGGTTGATGCGGGCGAGATTGATGGCAATGGAAGCGGCGGTAAACAACGGTACCATCACCAGAGCTGTCATGATGGCAAAGTTGCCGTTTTCGTCCTCAAAAATGCGGACGAGCTTGTTCTTCAGATTGCTGCGCATCTTGCTTCGCTCCCCCACAACAGATCACCACCACTTCGGAGCCACGTGGCCCCAACGCAAAAAGGCATGAGTTGGAGCTAGATGCGGCCAGTTGGCCGCGCCCCTCTCTGCGCTCCAAAACAGGGTGCTAATTTAGCCGAAAATAGTAGCGAAATGACTTACGAACTCGTTAAACTTTGTCGAAGTGGGTGCTGCGAGCGCGTTCGGCCAACGATCGGGTGTTTTCCAATGTCGGAGACGAGCCAGTGCGTCTCATTCCAACCATTCTTAGCCCGTGAAAACGGCCGCCCGCATCACTTTAAAGGTCAAGGCCGCCGATGGCGGCGCGGCCGTTCTGTTCTCGTCCAGTCCGTTCAACGCGCTTGCGGTGGCACGACGTGGCGGCGGTTGATGGTCGCCGGACGGCCCTTGATGGACAGGGCCGTATCGCGTTTTTCGCGTTCAGCCACGACTTTGCCCTTCGCGACGACACAAAGCCGCTCGGCGCGCAGGCGCACCGCCTCGATGGGGTTGCCCGCATCGAGCACGACGAGGCTTGCCGATTTGCCGACGGCCAGGCCGAGATGATCGAGTCCCATGATCTCGGCATTGACCTTGGTGACCATGTCGAAGCAGGTGCGCATGTCCGCGGGCGAGGACATCTGGGCGACGTGCAATCCCATGAAGGCGACGTCGAGCATGTCGGCTGTGCCGAGGGAGTACCAGGGATCGAGCACGCAATCCTGACCCCAGCCGGTGCGGATGCCGGCATTCAGCATCTCGGGCACTCGCGTCAGGCCACGGCGCTTGGGATAGGTGTCGTGCCGCCCCTGCAGCATGATGTTGATGAGCGGATTGGGGATCGCCGAGACACCGGCTTCCGCAATCAGCGGCAGCAGCTTCGAGACGTAGTAGTTGTCCATCGAATGCATCGAGGTGAGGTGCGAGCCAGCCACCCGGCCTTGCAGGCCGAGCCTCCGGGTCTCATAGGCAAGCTGCTCGATATGGCGCGACAGCGGGTCGTCGGTCTCGTCGCAATGCAGGTCGACCATCAGGCCGCGCTTGGCCGCGATCTCGCAAAGTTCGGTAACGGAACGCGTGCCGTCGGACATGGTCCGCTCGAAATGCGGGATGCCGCCGACGATGTCGACGCCCATGTCGAGGGCGCGGATGGTGTTTTCGCGCGCATTCGGCGAGCGATAGAGCCCGTCCTGCGGGAAAGCGACGAGCTGGAGATTGATATAGGGCGCGATCTCTTTCTTGACCTCGAGCAGCGCTTCCACCGCGAGAAGGCGGTCGTCGCAGGTATCGACATGGGTGCGGATGGCGAGGAGGCCCATCGAGACCGCCCAGTCGCAATAGGCCAGCGCGCGTTCCTTGACAGCCTCGTGGGTCAGGAGCGGCTTGAGTTCGCCCCACAGCGCGATGCCTTCGAGCAGCGTGCCCGAGGCATTGATGCGCGGCAGGCCGTAGGACAGCGTTGCGTCCATATGGAAATGCGGATCGACAAAGGGCTGGCTGACGAGGTTGCCCGAGGCATCGACGACACGACCGGCCTCGGCATCGATGCTTGGCTCGATCGCGGCGATCCTGTCGCCCTTGATGCCGATATCGGCGACGGTTCCATCGGGCAGCGTGCCGCCCTTTACGATCAGGTCGAAACTCATCTTTCGCCTTTCTGGTACGGGATCATCAAAGCTTTGGGATAGGTGGCGCGGCGTGCGACCAGGATCAGCGCCAGGATCGACAGCGCATAGGGCATCATCAGGAAAACCTGATAGGGCACGATGCCGCCCGATATCTGCTGCAGGCGAACCTGATAGGCATCGAAGGCGGCGAACAGGATGGCGCCGATCAGCGCCTTTCCTGGCCGCCAGGAGCCGAAGACGACCAGCGCGATGCAAATCCAGCCGCGCCCATTGATCATCTGGAAGAAGAACGAGTTGAAGGCCGAGGTGGTGAGAAAGGCGCCGCCGACCGCCATCAGCGCACTGCCGACGACGACGGCGCCCATGCGGATGCCGGTGACCGAAATGCCCTGCGCTTCGACCGCCGACGGGTTTTCGCCGGCAGCGCGAACGGCGAGGCCGATGGGCGTGCGATAGAGGATCCAGGCGACGGCTGCGACCGACACGAATGCGAGATAGGTCAGCGGCGTCTGGGTAAACAGCGCCTCGCCAACTACGGGAACGCTGGACAGGCCCGGGATCGGTAGGGGCTGGAACGGCTCGATCTTGGGCGGCGACGTCACCTCGGGCAGCGCAAGACGATAGGTGTAATAGGTAAGACTTGTGGCAAGCAGCGTAACGCCGATGCCGACGACGTGTTGCGAGAGGCCGAGCGGTACCGTGAGCGTGGCGTGCAGCAGGCCGAACATGGCACCGACAAGCGCAGCGACCAGCAAGCCGGCCCAAAGATCGCCGCCAGAATAGACGGTGAACCAGCCGGCGAAAGCGCCCGCCGTCATGATCCCCTCGATGCCGAGGTTGAGGACGCCCGCGCGCTCGCAGATCAACTCGCCCATGGTCGCGAAGATCAGCGGGGATGCTATGCGGATGGCGGCAACCCAGAAGGAGGCGGTGAAGAGGATTTCAAGCGCGTCCATGTCACCTCCACCTGATCCGGAATCGCGTCAGAAGAATCGCCACAACCATCGTCAGCAGCGAGGTGGCGACCATGACGTCGGCTATGTAACTCGGCACCTTGGCGGCACGGCTCATGGCATCGGCGCCGACGAAGATGCCGGCGACGAAGATGGCCGATGCGATGACGCCGAGCGGATTCAGCATGGCCAGCATGGCGACGACGATGCCGGAGTAGCCGTAGCCCGGCGACAGGTCGAGCGTCAGATTGCCCTTGAGCCCCGAGACTTCGGAAAAGCCAGCAAGGGCGGCCAATCCGCCCGAAAGCAAGGCCGTCTTCATCAGCGCGCGGTTGACCAGAATACCGACAAAACGTGCGCCCTCGGGATTGAGGCCGACGGCGCGCATCTCGTAGCCGAGAACCGTCTTTTTCATGACGACCCAGACGAGAACGGCCGAAGCAAGGGCGATGACGAAGCCGTAGTGCAGGCGCTTGCCCTGGATGAGGCGCGGCAGTTGCGCTTCGGCGATGACCTTCTGCGATTGCGGCCAGCCGAGCCCCATCGGATCCTTGAGCACACCTTCAAGCAGCATCGACACGAACAGCAGGACGATGAAGTTGAGCAGCAGCGTGGTGACCACCTCGTCGACGCCGAAGCGGGTCTTCAGCACGGCCGGGCCGAGCAGAAGCAGCGCGCCTGCGGCCATGACGGCGACCATGATCACCGGGATCAGAATGACAGAAGGTAGCGGTAGTGCGCCGGTTCCCAGCACCACGGTCACGACGCCGCCGATGTAGAGTTGGGCTTCTGCGCCGATGTTCCAGAGCTTGGCCCGAAAGGCGACGGCGATCGCCAGGCCCGTGAAGATCAGCGGCGTCGCGCGGGTCAAGGTTTCCAGCAGCGCGAACTGTGAGCCGGCCGCGCCCTTGGCCACAAGATAGAAGACGGACAGTGGCGAAGCGCCAGCGGCGAGAACCAGTATCGACGTCAACACCAGCGTGGTGGCGATGGCTGCCAGCGGAAACAGCAAGGTGACCGCCAAGGACGGTGCGGGCTTCGGCTCAAGCCGCATGATCGCTGCGCTCCCCGCTGTGGCCTGCCATCAGCTCCCCCAGTTCCCGAATGCTGCGTTCGCCGCGCGAAGACGGCGTCGACAGGCGTCCCTTGGACATGACGATGATGCGGTCGGACAATGCCAGCACTTCCTCGAGGTCTTCCGAAATCAGCAATATCGCCGCGCCCCTGTCGCGCGCTTCAAGCAGCATGCGGTGAACATAGGCGACGGCGCCGACATCGAGGCCGCGGGTCGGCTGGCTTGCAAGGATGACCGCCGGGTCGGGATCAAGGGCCCGGCCGAGGATGAGCTTCTGCATGTTGCCGCCCGAGAGCAGGCGGATGCGGGCCTCGGGCGAGGGGCATTTGACGTCGTAGTCGGCAATGAGTTTCTCGGCGAAGCGGCCGGCGGCCTTCCAGTTCAGGAAGCCCATGCGGCTGAACCGCGGGCTTCGGTAGCGTTCGGCGATGACATTTTCCGTCACGCTCATGTCGCCGATGCTGCCGATAGCGTGGCGGTCTTCCGGAATGCGGGCCACGCCATGGGCGAGCGCGGCGCGCGGCGACCAGTCGGCGACTTCCCGCCCGGCGATGGAAATGCTGCCGCCGGTTGGACGCCGGATGCCGGCGATGAGGGCAGCAAGGACAGCCTGGCCATTGCCGGCAACGCCGGCAAGGCCGGTGATTTCACCGGCTGTGAGCGTGAGCGACACCTTATCAAGGCCGGCCCCGTTATACGGCGTCGTGGAAACGCGTTCGAGCGCCAGCAGCGGTGCACCCAGTTTCACGGGGCTGACCTCCGCCGGCTTGACCTCCTGGCCAACCATGAGGGCCGCCAGTTCTTTGCGATCGGTCGCGCCTGTTTCGCGCTCGCCGACGAGCTGGCCGGAGCGCAGAACCAGCACACGATCGCTGACAGCCATCACTTCGTGCAATTTGTGGGAGATGAAGATGATCGACAGGCCTTTGGCGACGAGCAGCTTCAGCGTCCGGAACAATGCGTCGGTCTCGGCGGGGGTCAGAACGGCCGTCGGCTCGTCAAGGATCAGGATGCGGGCTTCGCGATAAAGGGCCTTCAGGATCTCGACGCGCTGGCGTTCGCCGACCGAAAGGGTGGAGACGGTGGCCGCAGGATCGACGGCGAGGCCGAAATCGGCGGACAGTTGCTCGATGCGCCGCCGCGCCTCGGCCCGGTCGAGCCGCATGCGCCAGAGGCTCTGCGTGCCAAGCGCGATGTTTTCCTGCACTGTCATGTTGTCGGCGAGGGTGAAATGCTGGTGGACCATGCCGATGCCGGCATCAAGGGCCGCGCGCGGATCTCCCGGCGGAAGCGGCTTGCCAAAGGCCTCGACAGTTCCCTCGTCAGCGACGTAGTGGCCGAAGAGAATGTTCATCAGCGTCGTCTTGCCGGCGCCGTTCTCCCCGAGAAGCGCGATGACTTCGCCCCGCTTCAGGTCGAAGGAAATGGCCTCGTTGGCCTTGAGCGGGCCGAAACGCTTGCTGATGCGGGAAAGACGAAGGACGGGATTGCTTGACACGTCGGTGACCGGAAGTGGCGTGGGGGGGGCTTCCTTTCCCGTCCAGGGAGAGAATGGTCGCTGCCGGCGAAGGGTAATCCCTCGTCCGGCACTGCCAACCACCTTTCCCATGAACGGGAGGAAGCGAGGGCTAACTCGACTTCGGCTCGGCGTCGTTGATCTCGACGGTGAACGAGCCGTCCTTGATCATCTTTTCCTTCTCCGCGACCTTGGCCTTGATGTCGTCCGGAACCTTGCTGTCGAAGGTACCGAGAGGCGCGAGCGAACAGCCGCCGTTCTTCATGAAGGAATAGACGCCGTAGTCGTCGGCCTTGAAAGTGCCGGCCTTCACTTCGGCGATCGCCTTGTCGAGCGTCGATTCGAAATGCCACAGCGCGGAGGCGACAACGGTGTCCGGATAGTCCGCCTGGGTATCGATGACATTGCCGATGGCCAGGATCTTCTTCTCCTTGGCGGCGTCGGACACGCCGAAGCGCTCGGCATACAGAAGGTCCGCACCGCCATCGATCTGGGCGAATGCGGTCTCTTTGGCCTTGGGCGGATCGAACCACGAGCCGATGAAGGCGACCTGGAACTTGGTGTCCGGGGCTACTTCCTTCACGCCGGCCATGAATGCGTTCATCAGCCGGTTGACCTCCGGGATCGGATAGCCTCCCACCATGCCGATGTTCTTGGACTTGGTCATGGCGCCGGCGACGAGGCCGGACAAATAGGATGCGTCCTGGATATAGTTGTCGAAAACCGAGAAGTTCGGTATGGCGGAATCGGGCTTGAAGCTCGAGCCCATCAGGAAGGCGACATCCGGATAGTCTTTGGCGACGGCGCGGGCGGCATCCTCGACGCCGAAGACCTCGCCCAGGATCAGCTTGTGGCCGGCCTCGCAGTATTCGCGCATGACGCGCTCGTAATCGTTGTTCGCGGTGTTTTCCGAATAGACATATTCGATGTCGCCGCGCTCCTTGGCGGCATTGGCCGCCTTATGGATACGGCTGACCCATTGCTGCTCGACCGGGACGGTATAGATGGCTGCCACCTTTATCGGGTCCGCTGCGAGCAGACTGCTCGGCAGACCCGCCGCGGCCACCACGGCGGAGGCGCCGGCAGCTTTGATCAGGGTTCTTCTGGAGATGGCGAAATTGAAGGAATTGCTATGCATTAAATTCCCCTCTGATTGATTGCGCGTTTTGGAACGCGTCTTTTTTACCACTTGGTCAATGTAGGTGAAGTTGGGGGTTGCAGCAATTGGGTGCGGTGGAAAGTTCACCGCGCTTTCAGGCCGTGGAAGCAAAACGCGGGACCACAAAGGCCGCTACTGCATGTTTCCTTAAATCCTATCCGATTTAAGGATAAAAACATGCAGCAATTCAAAGTGCTGCAGCGACCTTTGCGCGTCTGATAAGACGCGCGGCGCTGTAGTCGTGAATGCCGGGCGTGACGGCCTTACGGCTTCCTCGCGCGGATCGCATAACGATGCTGGCATTTTCTGGCCAGGCCCTTGAAGAAATTCCAGTTCCTGGCCTGCGTGCGATGGATCTCGCGGAGGTCCCTGTCGATCTCTATGTCGACGAAGCCGGCCTTGCCAAGCAGGTTGGCGACGTCATCGGCCCGCGCGCCGGCGGAGAAGTGCACACGCGAGAGAATGCTGCGATGGGTCGCCATCATCTGCAATGTTCCGGTCGGCGTTTCTGCCGTGAGGAACCCCAAGCGCTGGCCCCAGGCGCTGAGTTTCGAGAACAGCCGCTCGAGCGCACTTGTATTGACGAAGTCCCCATCGACGATCAGCACCGTGCCGCCAGGCTTCAGGACGCGCAGCCACTCCGCAAAGGCTGCGGCCGGATCGATGAGCGTCCACACCAGATGCCGGTTGACCACCACGTCGTAATGGCCATCCGGCTCCATGGTGTTTTCGGCGTCGCCGAGCCCGAAGCGGATGGCGCGACCGCGCTTGCGGGCCTTCTCGCGTGCGCGTTCGAGCATCGGTTCGGCCCAGTCGAGGCCCTGCACCCTGAAGCCGAGATCATCGAGCAGATGCGAAATGACGCCGGTGCCGCTTGCGAGGTCCAAAGCTGCACGACTGTCGCCCGGTCCCAGATGCCGCAGCAACAACCGATGCCAGGCGGCGCGCTCTTCCTCCGAGAAGATTTCGTGCCCCGGCGAAAGATCGAAGGTTGCGGCGCGCTCCGACCAGTAGGCCTTGATTTCATCCCGCAAGTTGTAGTTCTGCCGATCTAGGGTGTCGCTCATGCTGGTGCTGTTCATCTCTGTTTGGAGGCGTTCTAAAAGATAAATGTTGACTAATAAAGTCATGAAACATTAGATCGCGTCGATTTTCCCAGCGGAGCAAAAAACAATGCGGCTTTTCAACAGGGTGGCTGCGGTCGCCACGGGACTTTGCGTGCTTTTTCCCACGACATCCTTCGCTGATGTCGTCAAGTTGAAAGACGTCACCGGCCGCGATGTCGCGGTCAATGTACCGGTCGAGCATGTGATCCTCGGTGAGGGGCGCCAGATTTATTTCCTCGGCGCCCTCGACCGCGAAGAGCCGTTCAAGCGCGTCGTCGGCTGGCGGGACGACCTGGCGAAAGCCGATCCGGAAAGCTATGCCGCCTATCTCGCCGAATATCCTGACATCGCCGCGCTGCCGACCTTCGGTGGCATGAAGGATGGTACCTTCGACGTCGAGCAGGCGGTGGCGCTGAAGCCGGACGTCGTCCTGATGAACATCGACGCCAAGACGGCGACGGAGGAGGCGGGCTATATCGAGAAGCTCGCGAAGGTCGGCATCCCGCTCGTCTATGTCGATTTCCGCGAGAGGCCGATGGAAAACACCGAGCCGAGCATGCGGCTGATGGGCAAGCTGCTCGGCAAGGAAGAAAGGGCCGAGGAATTCATCAAGTTCCGCGCCGACAACATCGCCAAGGTCACCGACGTCCTGGCAAAGGCGAACCCGAAGAAGCCGCTCGTTTTCGTCGAGCGGGCCGGCGGTTATTCCGACGATTGCTGCATGTCCTTCGGCAACGAGAACTTCGGCAAGATGGTCGAATTCGCAGGTGGCGTGAACATGGCCAAGGACATCATTCCCGGCACCTTCGGCACCGTCAATCCGGAGCAGATCATCGCCTCCAATCCCGACCAGATCATCATCACCGGCGGCAACTGGCAGGGCTATGTTCCGGGCGGCAACTGGGTCGGCGTCGGCTATGGCGCTGATGTGGAAGGGGCCACGCGCAAGCTCGCGAATCTGACCACGCGTCCGGCCTTCACCGGCGTCAAGGCGGTCAAGGACGGCCAGGTCCATGCGATCTGGCACCAGTTCTACAACAATCCCTATCAGTTCGTCGCCATCCAGCAGATCGCCAAATGGCTGCACCCGGATCTCTTCGCCGACCTCGACCCGGAGGCGACGTTCAAGGAGTTGCACGAGCGCTTCCTGCCGCTGCCCTACAAGAGTGGTTACTTCGTCTCGTTGAACGTCAGCCAGTAAATGCATCGGCGGCAGGAAGGATGGGAGGCCTCCGGCGTCTCGATCGAAAGGAAATGAGAATGTCGATCTTCAGGAAAATCGCCCTGGCGATGATCGCCGCAATCGCACTGGCGGCGGTGCCGGCTAGCGCTGCCGAAATCGTCGACGTCACCGGCCGGCGGGTCGAAATTGCCTTGCCGGCCAAGCGCGTGCTGCTGGGTGAGGCGCGCCAGATTCATATGGCCGCCGCGCTGAAGGGGGAGCACGTCTTCGACACGATCGTCGGCTGGCGCGATGACCTGCTCAAGAAGGATCCGGATTCCTACGCCGCCTACCTCGAGCGGTTTCCTGCGATCGAAAAGCTGCCGCCCTTCGGCTATATCCCTTCAGGTGACTTCAGCCTCGAAGCGGCCATTGCGCTGAAACCCGATGTGCTGACGCTGAACCTCGAAGCGCAGAAGGCGGTCGATGAATCGGGCTTCATCGAAAAGGCTGCGGCCGCCGGCATTGCCGTCGTCTATCTCGATTTCCGCGTCGATCCCGCGGCCAACAGCGAGAAATCCGTCGAAATCCTCGGCCAACTCTTCGGCGCCGAAGCGAAGGCGCGTGAATTCATCGACTATCGCAGCGCCCAGATCGCTGTGGTGACGGACCGCCTGGCCAAAGCCGGCGCGATCGCGCGGCCGAAAGTTTTCATCGAGCGCTCCCCCGGCATCACCGGCGACGTTGTCTGCTGCAGAACCTTCGGACCTGCGAATTTCGGTGAGATGGTGGAAAAGGCCGGTGGCCACAATATCGGTTCCGACGTGATCAAGGGCACCTTCGGCGACCTCAATCCCGAGCAGCTCATCGTCAGCGACCCGGACCATGTCATCATCACCGGCAGCAACTGGTCGGCGGAATCCGATCTCAACCAGTTCGTCAGCGTCGGCCGCGGCGCGGATGCGGCGGCAGCACAAGAGCGATTGCGCGGTCTGATGCAGCGTCCAGGCTTCCCCGGCTTGAAGGCGGTGAAAGAGGGCGACGTGCATGCGGTCTGGCACCAATTCTACGGTGCGCCCTACGAGTTCGTTCCGATCCAGCAATTCGCCAAATGGTTCCATCCGGAGCTATTTGCCGACATCGATCCGGAGCGGACATTCCGCGAATTTCACGAGAGGTTCCTGCCGGTGACCTACCGCCCGGGCTACTTCGTCTCGCTGCCCAAGGATGGTGAATGATGGCTGCCATGACCGATGGGATTTCTGGAATCGACGGACGCGGGCGTTACCGCGCCCTCGTTCTGCGCCGTCTGGTGCTGATTTTCTGCCTGCTCGCCGCGCTCTTCGCGTCGGTCGCAGTGGACATGGCGCTTGGGCCAGCGAATTATCCCTTGCGAGACGTGCTGACCGCGCTGTTTCGGTCGGAGACGGTGAGTGACCAGCTTCGGGTGGTGATCTGGGATATTCGCATGCCGATCGCTCTGATGGCCGTGACGGTCGGCGCCTCGCTGTCGGTTGCCGGCGCGCAGATGCAGACGATTCTTGCCAATCCGCTGGCAAGCCCGTTCACGCTCGGCATTTCCGCCGCCGCCGGCTTCGGTGCCGCCCTCGGCCTCGTCGCCGGCGTCGCGATCTTTCCAGTCGCCGTCCAATACATGGTGCCGATCAATGCCTTCCTGATGGCGATGGTGGCGGCGCTCTTCATCCACTTTGCCTCCACCATGCGCGGCGTCACGGTCGAGACCATCGTCCTTCTCGGCATCGCGCTCGTGTTCACCTTCAACGCCGCGCTGTCGCTGCTCGAATATCTCGCCTCCGAGCAGGCGCTCGCGGCGGTCGTGTTCTGGACGATGGGCAGCCTCACGAAGGCTACCTGGCCGAAGGTCTGGATCACCGGCGCCGTGCTCCTTTTCGCCTTGCCGCTCTTTGCCCGGCACGCCTGGGCGCTGACCGCACTTCGGCTCGGTGACGACAAGGCGGCAAGCTTCGGCATCAATGTCCGTCGGCTGCGGCTCGAAGCCATGATGACGGTGAGCCTGCTTGCGGCGATTCCGGTCTCCTTCGTCGGCACGATCGGCTTCGTCGGCCTCGTCGGGCCCCACATCGCCCGCATGCTGGTCGGCGAGGATCAACGCTTCTTCCTGCCCGCTTCCGTGCTGTGCGGCGCGCTACTGCTTTCGGTTACCTCGGTCGTCAGCAAGATGCTGATCCCGGGCGCGGTGCTCCCGATCGGCGTCATCACCGCGCTCGTCGGCGTGCCCTTCTTCTTCGTGCTGATTTTCACCAACAGGAGGCGCGCATGGTAAGCCTGACGCTGGAAAAGGTCGGGGCGAACTACGGCCGGCGCACGGTGCTGTCGGACGTCAACACCGGCATGCTGCGGGGCGGTGGCCTGACGGCGGTGATCGGCCCGAATGCCGCCGGCAAGTCGACGCTGTTCAAGCGCATTGCGGGCCTGACGTCAGGTCCTGGCACCGTCCATTTGTCCGACGCGGCCAAAGGGCCTGAAGGCATCTGCTACATGCCGCAGGATACCGGTGCCAACGCCGTGCTCACCGTCTACGAGTCGGTGCTCCTGTCGGCCAAGCAGGGTTCCGGCTGGAAAGTGAAGGATGGCGAGCTTGCCGAAATCGACCGGGTGCTTGGCGAACTCCGGATCGCCGACCTCGCCTTTCGAGGCCTCGGCGAACTCTCCGGCGGCCAGCGTCAGTTGGTTTCCATTGCCCAAGCCCTGGTGCGCAAGCCCGAAGTTCTGTTGATGGACGAGCCGACCTCGGCGCTCGATCTCTTCCGCCAGATCGAGGTGCTCGGTTTCATGAAGCGGCTGTCGGCGCAGTCGGGCATGGCGGTGCTGATTGCGCTGCACGACCTCAACCATGCGCTGCGCTACTGCGACGACACAATTGTCATCAGCGGCGGCTCGGTTGTGGCGAGCGGCCCGACCCGTGAGGTCATCACCATGGACATGCTGCGCTCGGTCTACCGAGTCGAGGCCCGGGTCGAGGCTTGCTCGATGGGGCGTCCGGTGGTCATCGTCGACGAGTCGTTATAGCAGCAAGAAACGCATTCGAAGTGGCGGCGTTAAAGGACAAGGCACCGAGTTTTGATGATGTCTTCAAAACGTCGAGCAACCGTTGATGAACGGGCCGGAGATGCCAGGCGGCGCGGCCGACCCAATCAGCGAGTGTCGAGCGGTCGATGCCTTGCCGCTTGTAGATTTGCGCCTGTCGATACAATGGCAGGTGGTCGGCGTATTTAGAAACCAGGACCTGGGCAACGGTTGCCTCCGTTGGGATGCCGCCTTCAATCAGTCGGGTCGGAGGGCAAAAGTTTCATCGTGTTCTGATTGCCGCTCCGCGACATGGGAAGGGCTTTGATTGTCGCGAATGAGGCGCGTCTACCGCGCTGGCGTTTGGCTTCCACGGCGGAACGTCGCCGGGAGCTTTCGACATTCATCTCGAAGATCGTTGCGTGATGAACAAGTCGGTCCACCGGATGTGACCCCAGGCGGAAATTCGGCTGATAGACTCCCACAAGTGTCAGGCATACATTTGTTGCACGATATCCTTTGGATGCAGTCTGGCGCAAATGGCCGAAGAACGCGTACAGCGGCGCCTTGCCGCCATTCTTGCCGCCGACGTGGTCGGCTATAGCCGCCTTATGCAAGTGGACGAGGCCGGCACGCTGGTCAGGCTGAAAGAGCGGCGACGCGCGATACTCAGTCCGCTGGTTGGGCAGCATCAGGGCAGAATTGTCAAGGTGATGGGAGACGGGGTGCTGGTGGAGTTCGCCAGTGCCGTCAACGCCGTAGCCTGCGCCGTCGCGCTACAGCAGGCGATGGAGAGTGACAACGCGGGTTTGCCGGGAGATCGTCGAATCGTACTGCGTGTCGGCGTCAACCTCGGTGACGTCTTGGTGGAGGGGAGCGACCTCTACGGCGACGGCGTCAATATTGCCGCGCGGCTCCAGGGGTTAGCAGAACCCGGCAGCGTTTTCGTGTCAGAGACAGTGTTCAAACATGTTCGTGGCAAGGTCCAGGTCGGATTCGAGGACCTCGGCGAGCACAGCCTGAAGAACATGGCGGAGCCGGTTCGGATGTATAAAGTCTCGGGAGCTGCCGTCGACGCTGTTGTCCCCCGCACGACCGACCGGCCTTCCAAGATTTCCGTCGCCGTGCTGCCCTTCGCAAACCTCAGCGGTGATCCGGAGCAGGAATACTTCAGCGATGGCATTACCGAGGACATCATCACTGATCTTTCGAAGGCTTCTGCTGTCTCCGTCATCGCCCGGAACACCGCCTTCGCTTTCAAGGGCAAGACGGTGAACGTATCCAAGATCGCGGAACAGTTGAATGTCAGTCACGTCCTCGAGGGCAGCGTACGCAAGGCCGACGGGCGCGTACGAATCAGCGCACAGTTGATTAATGGAAAGCTAGGCGATCATGTCTGGGCGGAGCGCTACGACCGCGACCTGAAAGATATCTTCGCGCTGCAGGATGAAATCTCGCACGCAATCGTCGCGGCGCTGAAGGGCAAATTACTACCGGAGGAAAAGAAGGCGATCGAAACGCGCTCGACTCACAATCCGGAAGCCTACCAACTCTATCTCTTGGCTCGGCATTATCACAGGCAGCGGGGCGCAAGAAATCTGCAAATAGCCATCAGGTTCTGCCAACGCGCTTTGAATATCGACCCCAGTTATGCCCGCGCTTGGGCATTGGTTGCCTTATGCCAAGCCATTCTGCATTCGGGTGGAAAGTCGGAGGAGTCTGGCCTGTCCGAGGCCGAAAAGGCACTCGCGCTAGATTCAGATTTGGCTGAGGCTTATGCGGCCAAGGGGCGAGCATTAGCGGAGCTTGGCCGCTTGAACGGAGCTCTCGCCGCGCATGAGGAATCGCTCCGCCTGGAGCCCGATTCCAATGACGTGCGGCACAGTTTTGGTCGAACCTGCTTATGGCTTGGCCGTTATGAAGATGCAGTCACGCATTTCGAGCGCGCCGCGCAGCTTCTCGATACGGACTACGCTTCTCCGGGCTTTTTATCCCAAAGTTACAGGTCCCTCGGCCGACACGAAGAGGCCAAATCTTCCGCACGTTGGGAGCTGGAGCGTATCGAGAGGGAAATTTCGCTTCGACCCGACAATGCCAATGCGATGATGAGGGGCGCTATCGCGTTGGCCTATTTGGGAGAGAAGGAACGCGCGCAGGAGTGGGCGTCGCGCGCCCTGACCGTTGAACCGGACGACGACCCGATAGACCAATACAATATGGCTTGCGCCTTTGTCTATTTGAACGAGCTGGATCAGGCTGTCGACCAACTAGACTCGTGCCTCCGCAAGATGTCCCCTGAATTTGTCCTCTGGGTCAAACAGGACGGCGATCTCGTGCCGCTTCACAGCCATCCGCATTTCCAAGCGCTGATTGCGTCTGGAGAAGCAAGGCTAGCGGCGGTGCGAACCGAGCCGGCAGGCAAACAGGTCTGAGATCTACCTCAATGACTACTCTGCTCGAAACGCCGCTCTTGGAGCGTGGCATTGTCGTTTCCTATGAAACGATCCGACGTTGGAACCAAGCCGCGTTCCGGCCGCGGTCGGATCTGGGACATGTACCAGCTCTCCGATATCTCGCCGGAATTGTACCTGACGGGTATCGGCGACGTCCTGCAGCGGATCGACCGGGTTGGGTTACCGCTCGTCGCCGTCGAGCCCGGCAACGAGATCAACTGGGGCGCCTATGATGGCGACCTCGACATCCTGCCCGAGGTGAATGTCCGCACGGCCCGTTCGCTGGCGGATCCGAGCGACCCGGTTGGCCCGCGCCGCCAGATCACCCCAAAGGAGTATAGCTGGCAGTGACCTGCCACGCTTGTCGGTCGCCCGGCACAGGCGCAGAATACCGCGCCGCTGGGGCAAAGGTTTACCA
>NZ_MBST01000027.1:0-64932 GCF_001695865.1 Ensifer sp. LC384 | reverse complement strand
CCCTCGCACCCAAAGTTTACGAGCAATATCAAAGGGCTTCGAGGAAAATCGGAGCCCTTTTTGCATTCAAAATACCCTAGCACACGGCTAGCACAAACGGACCCCTCCGGTTTGACGGCTGCTTGATGCCGCGATTCCCTGTGCCGATCGTGAGCTGCGGGCGCTCGCGTTTCGTTGGGCCGACGGCGACAGGTGCGTCACGATCTTCTATGACACCCAGTGGCCAGAAGAGCACTACGGTCGCAACGGAATGATCCATAAATCGAGACCCATTGCTGAGGTGGTCGAGGCCGCCGTTTCCGGAATGAGAGGACGCACTCCAGAAGGGACCAAGCAGCTTAGAAGCACATGAGCGCCAGAGATGAACGAGGGAGTGTCTGCTGGGGGGCCGTTCGATACAAATCAGTACTGATCGGGAACGCAAGGCATAACCGGCGCCCGTCCCTTCGATAGCGGTGGCAGATAGACTGTGGCCACGCACTTGAGACTTGTGGCCACGCTCCCCAACCTCGATCGGAAGTTCGGAGCACATGGACGCCAGAATACTCAAACAGGTTCAAGATGCCCGCAACGCCAGCGGGCAGGACATCGCCAATGGCCTCGTGGAGACGATCACTCAGATCGGTGGCGAACCCCTAACTGTCAGAATGGCGAAGGACGAACTGAGTGCAGTACTGGGGCAGGCCCGAAACGGCATACCTAAGCTTATCGGCAATCGGAAAAAGACCGAAGACATGACGTTGGTGATCTCTCTGAAGGATCTCGCCGAACTTGCTACCGCTGCAAGGCAGGGAGAGACCGTCGGCGAGGCTCTCGATGCAATCGGCTTCAAACCTCATACGGGCGGCCGCATCATCGTCGGTCAAGGCCGCAAGCGTGAGCCTCGTCAGCGAACCGGTAATGCCGACGGCTCACTGAAATGAAGGTTCGTGCAGCGGGAGTTGTGCCCCGCCGATGCGATTGCGGCTGCTATGAACCGCATCCCCTGGATGCCATCGGAAATCGTGGGCGCATGAGCGAGGCTGTCCGTAACCCCAAGCCGATCGTTCAGAATTATCTGCGCGATCTCTGAGTAGAGGGTGGCGAACGCCTCCAGAGCCTTAAGGATGGCCCGGCAGGATCCGGGGATTGCGCTGCCCCGCCGTTGTCGTCCCGAAACCTGCGCGAGTCAGAGTGTGCAGGGGAGCGTCGAAGATAGCCACTTGAGCTTTCCCCGCCGCGCTATCGTTCGCCAGGACGACAGGTGGTTCGCCTTGAGCCCATAGCGATCCGCCACTCGTTCACTATTACGCCCGTCCGCAGGCTTTCCGAAACGATCCGCGCCTTCGCCTCGTCCCGCCATTGGCGATGCCCCTCACGTCTGGTCTAGCCAGTCGTGAGAACCTCCAACGTAGTCTCCATGGAGAACCTCCTCGTCGGTCTGCCATGGAACCCCGATCACAGAGTTTCAGCGCTCCTCAGGTGCTTTGAGCTGCCGGAACTGCAGCAACAAAAGAAAGTCGTAGGTGATCTTCAGCGTGGCGCAGATGACGAGCGGTAACGACCGATACGAGGCAGCAAAAAGTGCACCTGCGAGGGCGGGGCTTACCGCGGCGGCCAGACTGCGCGGCACGGATGTGACGCTTGCGGCGGCGGCTCGCTCGGCTTCGGTAACAACGGCCATTACATAGGAGGAGCGCGTCGGCACATCCATCTGAGAGAGGGCGGCCCGGATCAGCAGCAGGACAAGCGCCATGGGCAAGGTGGGTGCGAACGCCGCCAGCAGTAGGGCAATGCTCGACGGAATGTGGGTAAACACCATGGTGTTGATGAGGCCAATACGCAGTGACAGCCATGCGGCGACGGGAAACGAGAACGCCGAGAGTACGCCCGACCAGAAGAAGAATACCCCGGCTTGCGCGAGCGATAGATCGAAACGTTCGAACAGCCACAGGGCAAGCAGCGACTGGACGACGAAGCCGCCCGCGAAGGCGTCGAGGCTGAACAGGGCTGCGAGCTTCAAGACGATGGCGCGCGAGGGGCCAAGCGCCGCCGCCTTGGCAGTATCCTGGCTGGCGATACGCTTTGGTATGCGGGCATAAAGGAGGCCGCCGACGATTCCCAGGAGCGCGTAGAGCACGAACATCAGCTTGATTGCGGTCAGTCGTTCAAGCCCCACGGCGATTGGAAAATCCGGCAGGGCGGCCGCGAGCGCGCCGGCGGCGCTTGCGAGCGCTCCGATGAGGCTGTAGCGAGCAAACATCCTCGTCCGCTCCGCATCGGTCACTTCGCGAGTGAGCGCCGCGTGCTCCAGCGGCACGAAGACACTCACGCTGCCGGCCGACGGATTGATCGTGCCGGCAAATGCGACCACCAGCAGCAGCCAGTAGTCCTGCACGATCGACATGGCGACGCCCGTGGCAATCATCAGGCCGGCGGCGGCCAGAAGCGACGAGCGAAGATCGTGGCGCGCACCGAGGAAGCCGACGGCGATCGTCAAAAGCGCGGAGCCTGAGAGCGATGCCGTCGCGATGATGCCGACCTGCAGCGGGGAAAATCCAAGTGCGAGCAGATAGACCGGTAGCAGGATAGCCACGAAGCCGTCGCCGAAGTCACGCAGAGCGCGCGCTGCGAATAGATAGGTCGCCGGATGGGTGCTTTGCATGGATTTCACTACTCCAGCGGCCTCCTGCGCTCAGCTTTAGCGCTTACGACTTCATCAGCGTCCAGATCATACCGGCGACGGCGCAGGCCAGCAGCGTCGCGATGACAGACGCGCGGAACCGGAAGATTGCGATCCCTGCTGCCACGGTCAGGACGAGCGACGGCAGAACCAATGAGCTCAACACAGGCACGTCGAGAGTGAACCGCCCGAGGTTCCAGGCCGCGACCTCGGAAAACAGCGTGTGCAGGCCGAACCAGACGGCGAGGTTGAGGATCACGCCGACGACGGCAGCAGTGATCGCCGACATCGCGCCTGTCAGCGCCACGTTGTTGCGCAGCCGTTCGATAAACGGCGCGCCAAGGAAGATCCACAGGAAGCAGGGGACGAAGGTCACCCAGGTGGTCAGGATCGCGGCAAGCGTCGCCGCCGTCATCGGGTTCAGCGATCCGGGATCACGATAGGCTCCCATGAAGCCGACGAACTGAACCACCATGATCAGCGGGCCAGGCGTCGTCTCGGCCATGCCGAGCCCGTCGAGCATCTCGCCGGGTTTCAACCAGCCATATTGCTGAACCGCCTCCTGGGCGACATAGGCAAGCACCGCGTAGGCTCCGCCGAAGGTCACGACCGCCATCTGGCTGAAGAACATGCCGATCTGGGTGAAGACGTTGTCCGGCCCCAGGAAAACAAAAAGCAAGGCGAGTGGCACGAGCCACAGCGCAAGGAACACTGCCGAGACTCGCAGCGACCAGGCGAGGTTCGGCCGTGCGTGGATCGGCGTCTCTTCGCCGAGGACCGAGTCCTCGTCCTTGAGGATCGGACCGGTTCCCGCCTTGTGACCGCCGCCGATCTTGAAGAGTGGCGAACCGGTACGGCCGCCGATATAGCCTATGATGCCGGCCGCCAGGATGATCAGTGGAAACGGCACGCGGAAGAAAAAGATGGCGATGAAGGCCGCCGCGGCAATGCCGATCATCAGCCGGTTCTTGAGCGCCCTGCCGCCGATGCGGAAGACCGCCTGGACGACGACGGCGAGCACCGCCGCCTTAAGGCCGAAGAACAAACCTTCGACGACAGTGACATTGCCGAAGGCGGCGTAGATGTAGCTCAAACCCAGGATGGCAAGGAACCCCGGCAGCACGAAGAGCGTGCCGGCAACGAGACCGCCGGCGGTTCGGTGCAGCAGCCAGCCGATATAGACGGCGAGCTGCTGCGCTTCCGGACCGGGCAGCAGCATGCAGTAGTTCAGCGCATGCAGGAAGCGGTGCTCGCCGATCCAGCGCTTCTCGTCGACGAGGATGCGATGCATCACCGCGATCTGCCCGGCCGGACCGCCGAAGCTCAACGCGGCCACTCTCAGCCAGACGCGGACGCCTTCGCTGAAGGGGATGCCGTGGCTGTATGGCTGCCGCGCCGCATCCGGCGCGGCCTTGTCGGCAATCTCGGTCATCTCAGGCATCCTTTTTCGGCGAAGGCCAGTTGTGCGTTTCCTCGGTGGCATCGCGGCACCAGCGATAGAAAGCGTCATAGAGCAACATCCCCGCTTCGAGCTGCTCGAGATCGTCGGCATACATACGCGACAGGCCGAGCGACGCCGCCAGCAGACCTGATGCTTCCGGCGCGAGATCGAGGCGCGAGGTGTCCGCGCCGCGCACGATGGTCGCGAGCCGCAAGAGTGGCTCCGTCGAAAGACCGAATTCCTCGATCATCACGTCGAAGGTGCAGAGCTCGCCCCTATGGCTCCAGCGGACAGGAGCGTCGATGTCGAAGGGGGTTGCGGCGAAGCGTTCGCCGACCATCTCGACCTCCGGCGGCGACACGAACAGGAAGACCGCCCGTGGGTCGACAAAACGGCGGATCAGCCACGGGCAGGCGATCCGGTCGATCTTCGGCCGCGCCCGGGTTACCCAGACAGTGCGTCCGTTCGTATCCCGCTGCGGTATCGCGGATACGGGCACGGCCGGATGGCCGCGCTCTGCCCAGGCCTCGAAGCCGCCGTCGAGGACGTCGGCGGCAATGCCATGGTGGCGGAGCCAGGCGGCAACACCATAGCTGAGTTGCTTGCCTCGATGGCAGATGACGACGGCGGAGTCACCATCGATCTCTTGAGCCCATTCCTGCACAGTGCGGTAGTCGTGCCGGACCGAGCCCGGTACCAGGCGCGGGTCGGCGTCGAAGTCCTCATCAATGCGGACGTCGATAAGCACAGGGCATTTCGGGGTGCCAATCAGGCGGGCGAGTTTATCGGGAGAAATTTCAAGAAGTGACGACATGACGCGTCCTCCGGGTGAGCGGTTGAATGGACGCGATGCTTCGGCTGTCGCCTCGTGGGGTGATCGCAACCCCATACACGACGTTTTCTGCTCTTTGACCAGAGCTGTCAAGCGGCTCGACTGCTCAGGTCAACGCAGGATCTCGTGGATCGCAACTGCGACGAGAATGACGCCTGCGATCGCCTCGACCGCCTTCGAGGTCCTGGTCAGCAGTGTCGGTCGCGTTGCGAGCAACCTCTCTATCCGCGTCCGGAAGAGTACCGTCACAAGCGCTACGCTGGAGAGGGTCAGCGCCACCCCGGTCATCATGACGACCGCGAACATGATACCCGCCTCGGGCACGCCGCGCGACATGGCGAAGGTCATCACGAAGAGTGTCAACGGACAGGGGATGAGGCCCGCCATCAAGCCGACGGCGACGTGTTCTCCCTCGCCGTGGAAATGCGGCGGGCGGAACAATGCGCTCCAGAGCATCCAGGCTCCGATCACTCCGAGCAGACCGCGGCTCACGTCCTCCAGCAGCGGCGCCGAACCGGCACTGCCGAGCATGACGGAAACCAGCGGCAGCGAGAACAGCGCGATCAGCACGGCCATGGTGACGTGAGTGACCGACAGCGCGATCGACACCGTCAATCCGCGAGTGATCCCCGCCGATGACCCCGTCAGATAGGTGGCGAGCACGGCCTTGCTGTGCCCAGGCGTTATCGCGTGCACCGCGCCGAAGACGATGCCCATGGGCAGGAATGCGAGGAAAGCGCTCCAGCCGCCGCCATTCGCGAAGGCTTTGATGTGCTCGGCGAAGGTGAGATAGATGTCGCGCTGAAGGTCTACGATTGTCTGCAGCAAAGCCCCTAAGCCCAGTTCAGTGCGATGGCGGCCACGGCCAGATAACGCGTCACCTTGGCGATCGCCACCAGCACAACAAAATGCGTTAGTGGCTCTTTCATGACGCCCGCGACGACGGTGAGCGGATCGCCGACGATCGGCACCCAGCTCAACAGCAGCGACCACTTGCCATAACGATGATACCACTCTCGCGCACGTTCCAACCCGGCGTCACTTGCGGGAAACACCGCTTGTTCCGGAAACGCTCGATGCCGCGACCGATAAGCCAGTTGAGGACTGAGCCGAGTACGTTGCCGAGACTTGCGACGGTAATGAGCAGCCATGGCGAGAAACCTGAAAGAAGCAGGCCGGCCAGCGCCGCCTCCGACTGCATCGGCAGGATTGTTGCCGCGGCGAGCGCCACCAGGAACAGCCCGGCATAGATAGCGAGCTCGCTCATCGTTTGTACGCGCGGGGCGAGGGATCGGCTCCAGTCGTCATCGTTCGGCCGGCCAATCCGGGTGATGGCGGTCGATCACGAAGACATGGGTGTGCCGGCGTCCGTTGCCGTCACGGGTGGCGCCGACAACGTGAAGATGGTCATCATCAAGTTCTTCGTGGACGTGTTCGATCTCGTCAGGGTCATGTGCCGGCCAGAGCCGGGTCGCGACGAAGATCGCGGCCGCGGCGATCACCCCGAGCGTCGCGAATGTTGCCGATAGACCGACCGTGGCCCCAAGCCAACCGGCGAGCGGATAGGTGATCAGCCAGCAGGCGTGCGATAGGGCGAACTGCGCGGCAAAAAGTGCCGGCCGATCTTCCGGGTGGGAGGAACGGCGTAGCAGACGGCCGGATGGCGTCTGAGCCAGGGAATAGCCAAGGCCGATCATTGCCCAAAGCGGCAACAGCAGTCCAAAACTTGGCACGAACACGCCGACGAACAATCCGGCGACAAGAACGGCAGTGCCGGCCAACATGGCGGTACGGTCCGGTGTCTTGTCGAGGAGACGCGGCAGCAGCAGGGCGGCAATCATCGAGCCTCCGCCGAAGGCCGCAAGGGCAAGCGCCGTTGCGCGCTGGGTGAGGCCGAACTCAGCCTGGACGAGGACAACAGTGTTGACAATGACCATCGATCCGGCCGCCGAGACCGCGAGGCTGAGCGCGAGCAGACCGCGGAGGCGCGGGGTCGACAGATAGATGCGCAGGCCCCGCGTCGTGCGATCGTAGATGCCGCGCCGCTCCGCAGCCTTCGGGCTCGGCAGCACGACGGAGACGGCGAGGGCAGCCGAAGCGAGGAACCCGACTACGGTTCCCGCAAACAGGCTGTGGAAGCTGACGACGGTCAGAAGGGCGGCCGCCAGCATTGGGCTGGCGACGCTTTCAAGATCGTAGGCAAGCCGCGAAAGCGACAGCGCGCGGGTATATTCCTTTTCGTCCGGCAGCACGTCCGGGATGGTCGCCTGGAAGGTCGGGGTGAACGCGGCCGACGCTAACTGCAACACGAAGATCAGCATATAGACCTGCCAGATCTCGCTGACGAACGGCAGCAGCAGCGCCACGGCGGCGCGAACGAGGTCGAGTGAGACAAGCATCGCGCGCCGCGGCAGTCGCTCGGCGAAAGCGGCCGCGATGGGTGCCACGCCGACATAGGCGATCATCTTGATGGCGAGCGCCGTGCCGAGGACAGCGCCGGCTTGCGTGCCTGCGAGGTCATAGGCCAGAAGTCCGAGTGCGACGGTGGCAAGCCCGGTTCCGATCAGCGCGATGACCTGCGCCAGGAACAGGTGGCGGTAGGTGCGGTTGGCAAGAACTTGCAGCATGATGGCCTCGGCTCATTCAGTCGCGGTGATGGAGGACATTGCGGCTGATCCTTGCGCCGAATGGGCGGATAGGCCGGACCATCCCTGGAAGCCGACATAGAGGCCGACGGCGATGATCAGGATGCTGGAGAAATAGGGAGCGCGCCGCGCGACCGTACCGAACCAGCTCCACCGTTTCGTCGCGTGGCGCACGCTCAACGCCGCGGCTGCGCCGACGGCGACGAGGGTCAGCGCCAGGCCGATCGAGAAGCACAGGACCAGGACGAAGCCCAGCGTGAACTCTTTGAGTTGCAGGCAGAGCAGCAGCACGGTGATGGCGGCCGGACAGGGAATAAGCCCGCCGGTCAATCCGAAGAGCACGATCTGCCCGTTGGTCACGTTCTGGTTGGCAAACCTGCGATGAATGTCGTTGGCATGCGCCAGCTCATGGGCGTCCTGATAGCCGTCCGTCGCGACCTGCAGCCCCCGAAGCTCCTCGTGGATATGATCGTGGCCATGCCCCTCGACGAAAGCTAGATCGTAGTCATGGGAATGATCGCCTTGGCCGATGCTCACCCGTGCCATGAATTCATGCGGCTCCGGGATCTCCTCGATCGATTCTAGGTAGCCATCAAGGAAGCCGCCTTGCTTGACAAAGCTGAACGTCTGTCGCGATCCGTCCGGACGTTCCGTCACGACGCTGACATCGTGTGCCGAATTCCAGTTGTGGCCGCGTTCGGAGCGAATGCGCCAGCGTGGCGGCACGCCATCCTCGTAGACCTCGACGCTGAAGACGCCGTGTCCGGTATCGATCTTGCGGACGTCGTCGTGACCATGACCATGTGGCTGGCCGTGGGCATGATCGTGGTGCCCGTGATGGTCGTGGCCAGCCGCCGCTTTGGCTCGCTGCTGGTCCTGCCAGGTCCGCCACAGCATCCACAGTGCAATGACGACAATGATGGCTGCGGAGGCGAGCTGGAAATACGGCTCGAAGACCTCGGAATCCACCCCTCGCCAGACGTACATGCCCGCAAACGCAATCCCCCAGACGATGATCGTGTGCGAGACGGTCGCGGCAAGCCCGAGCAGGACCGCCTGCGCGACCGTGCCTCGTATGGCGACGATGAAAGCGGCCATCATGGTCTTCGAGTGGCCAGGCTCGAGCCCATGAAGTGCACCGAGCAGGATGGCGCTCGGAACAAACAACCAGGCATGGGCGGACCCCTGCTGGATCAGGTCGGCGAAAGCGGGCATTGGGACAAACCTCAAAGGTACTTGGTGATCGACTTGAACTCATCGATCGATTGGCGCTGGTCTCGGGGCAAGGCCCCGACCGTCTCTTCGAGGCAATGATCCAGATGGTCCTGGATCAGAGTCCGTTTCGCTTGCGTGATCGCCTTCTCCACCGCATGGAGCTGCTGTGCGATATCGAGGCAGGGTCTTCCCGCCTCGATCATCGCGATGACGCTTTTCAAATGTCCCTCGGCCCGCTTGAGCCGCTTGACGATCTCGGGATGGGTGTCGTGCCGATGTTGTTCCATGACTAGTTCCTATCCCCCTGGAGGGGATATTTCAACTGGGAATCTTGCCGGAATTCGCGAACACGGCTATCAGTGCGCTCATGATGCTTCGCCCGGGACAGAGATTACTGACTGTTCTTGCCGCCTTCGCGGCAAGCATCGCCATGCTGTTATATGCGTTCTCCGCCCCAGGTTCACACGCACCGCGCCTTCATTCCGCGAGTGTCGAGGTGATGGTTTCCAGTGATCACCAGGATCACGGTGATCATTCGCATGATGAAGGCGATGTCGATGATGCAACGGGGGATGTTGCTGACCACCACCACGCCGATCACACCCACGACAAGGCGGAGTTGGTGGCCTTCGATCACGCGGGAACGCGGGCGCTGCCCGGTGCCACCTATATTGTTCTAAGCCCTGACCTGACGGGTCGGCCGCCCTACGGCATCGATCGCCCGCCTCGCCCCGTGACGTTGACCTGACGATTGCCGCTCCGGCGGCGGGTTTAACGAAATAACGGATTCTACATATGAAGCTAGCACCAGTTGGAGGCGGGCGGCGCAGGATTGCGCCCGGCTCGCATGTCCTCCGGTTCATCCTTGCTGCCTTGTCTCTGCTCGCGTTGGCAGGCACGGCGACTGCCCACGCCGTCGCCGAGGGCGACAAGGGCTATATCCAGGAGATCTCCGGGATCAACATCATCCCGTTCATCTATCTTGGCGCCAAACACATGGTCACGGGATACGACCACATCCTGTTTCTCTTCGGCGTGATCTTCTTCCTCTATCGGCTGAAGCACATCGGTATCTATGTGAGCCTCTTTGCCATCGGCCATTCGACAACGATGCTGCTCGGCGTCTACTTCAACATTGGCATCAACAGCTACATCATCGACGCGATCATAGGGCTTTCGGTGGTCTACAAGGCGCTCGATAATCTCGGTGCCTTCCAACGATGGCTCGGCTTCCAGCCGAACACCAAGGTCGCGACGCTGGTCTTCGGCTTCTTCCACGGCTTCGGTCTCTCCACCAAGATCATCGAATACGACATTTCTCCCGATGGGCTCGTTCCAAACCTTCTCGCCTTTAATGTCGGCGTGGAGATTGGCCAGCTTATCGCGCTTGGAATGATCCTGATCGCCATGAGCTATTGGCGGAAAACCCCAAGCTTCCTGAAACATGCCTACGCAGCCAACGTGCTGATGATGACCGCCGGCTTCGTGCTGATCGGCTACCAGCTCACCGGCTATTTCGCATCCTAACTCCCAAGAAAGAGACAGAACATGTTCAATTCACAAGCACCGTCGCCCGATGATCTCCCGAGCTCCGCACAGCTTCTCCGTTCGACCGTTTTCGCCGCGCTTGCGGCCGCAGCCATCCTGGTAAGCGTTGTCCTCCCGTCGGAATACGGCATCGACCCGACTGGCGCAGGCTCGGCCCTCGGCCTCACCGAAATGGGCGAGATCAAGACCCAGCTCGCCGAGGAGGCCGAACGCGACAGGCAAGCCAGCGGTGACAACGCCACCTCGCCGGCGATCGATGCTGCGCCCCAGCAGGGCTCCAGTCTGATGGAGCGCATCATCCGCGAATTCGGCATCTCCAGCGCCTATGCGCAGGAAGTTCGCCAGGACGAAATCTCGGTGACGCTGCAGCCGGGTGAGGGTGCCGAGGTCAAACTCGCCATGCTGAAGGGCGCGAAAGCAAACTTCTCCTGGACCGCAAACGGCTCGAAGGTGAACTTCGATGCCCATGGAGATGGGGGTGGCGAAAACATCAGCTACGAAAAAGGGCGCGGTGCTGCGGAGGACAGCGGCGTGCTCGAAGCGGCCTTCGACGGCAATCACGGCTGGTTCTGGCGCAACCGCACCACCGAGCCGGTGACCGTCACCCTCAAGACTGACGGAGCGTATTCGGAAATCAAGCGCATGATGTAGGCGGATAAGCCCGTTGCCGGCGAGAAAAGCCGGCAACGGGTGCCTGCCAGCGGTGTGCCCAAAGGAACCATCGGCAACCGCGGGCGTTGTGTCGAAACGCCCAGTTTCACAAGAACGACGAGTTCCATCGTGCACGGTCGAACTGCCCTTCTCGGGGCCATTCTCATTGCATCCCTGCCGCTGTCGGCAGTAGCCGTCGACGGGTCCGCGGAGGTCTTCGAAGAATTCCACCGTATCTGCCTGGCCGACGGGCCGAACTTTCTGCGAATGAGTGAAGACGCTCATCGTCGCGAATGGGAGAGCCTCGGGGAAGTCGGCTTTGACGAACTGGCACCAATCGCCAAACCATCGATGGTGCGGGTCTGGCTAACTATCAAGCCGGATGGTCACCTGCCCGCGGGAACCATCATTGGCGTCACCGAGGCATCGCTGGATGGCAGGGCGGTCGATACGTGCACCCTGGCACTGCCTGACACGGACCCGGTTGAATTCCAGAAAGCCCTGTTTGACAAAACAGATGCTGAGAAGATCTCGGAGGATCGCGGCCCGGAACAGATTGCCCGGCTATTTGTTGTCATCGTCCGCGGGCGCCAACAGTGGATAAGGCTTGCGCTTCCGGCGTCAGCATCGTCCGGGAAACCCCTCATTGTCGTCAGCTCGATTGTTCCAGCAGCAACGGCTGAGTCGAAGGGCGGCGCCGAATAGCTCGCTGCCCTTATCCATTCGGAAAGCTCAGCGTACGCGCAGAATATCCGCCAGCCGTTCCTGCTTCGCCGCCGCCAGGCCAACATCCAGCCCCGACAGAACGTCTTTGAGGTGGCTTTTCATAAGCGCGGCCGCCCGCGCGCCGTCGCCATCCGCAATCGCCTCGACCAAGGCTTCGTGCGCATGGCTTTCGCATGTGGTCTCACGCTTCTTCCAATAGAGCGCGACGACGAGCGACGAACTGGAAACGAGCTCGCGAACGAAGTTCGTGAGCGCCGTGTGATTGGCGATTTCAGCGATCTCTATGTGAAACTGCGCCGATGCAGCAATCGCATCGCTGGCGTCCCCTGAGCTGACCGCCTCGTGCTCCGCCTGCATATGCTTGCGCAGCCTGGAGATATCCGACTTCTTGGCAACTTCGGCCGCGATTGAAGCAGCCCTCGGTTCGATCAGGAGCCTCGCCTCAAAAACCTCGCGGGCTTCCTGTTTGGTCGGGCTGGCGATGAAGGTTCCGCGATTTGGCTGAAGTTGCGCAAGTCGGTCATGGGTGAGCGCCTGAAGTGCCGATCGAACGACGGTTCGGCTGACGTCGTAGATCGACGCCAGCTCGTCCTCAGGCAGTTTCGTGCCGGGTGCCAGCCGATGACTGACAATCGCATCGCGCAAAGCGACATAGATCGGCCACCAACTGGTCTGCTTCTCCGCGGATCGGTCGTCCTTGAACATGAAGTTCTCTCGAAACACCTTAAACCCGCGATTTAATATCTTAGTGGTTGTGCGTCTAGCCGGTGCAGACGACTTCGAGCAAAGTATCGTCGATACTTGAGGCATGAGAGCCTCGCTGTGGTCCGTTGGGGTCGAAGCGCCTTACAGGGTGCTTCGACCCGGTGATGTTTACGGCCGGCCGATCTTTCGATCGCGGCTCTCTTCTGACACACCATTCGCCTCAGGAGGCGGCTCTCCATAGCCGGCAGCGATATCGTGGTGGGCGAATTCGTCAGGCTTCGTCAGGACGAACTGGTTGTCGGCGACGATGTAGTTGTTGGCATGCAAGCGGGCGATAGGCTGGTAGACTTCCGGAAGCACGTAGCGGCCACTCGCATCAAGGCATTCGTCGCGGACATACATCTGCACGACTTCGCCGATGACGATTGAGCGGCGGCCGTAATCGAGGATCTGCGACACGCGGCATTCCATGGCGCAGGGTGATTCCTGGATACGCGGCGGTGCGACCTTGACGGAAGGCAAGCTCGTCAGCCCGGAGATTTCAATCTCGTCGACGTCGCTTGGAAAATTGACGCCGGTGACGATCATTTCCTTGGCGATCGCCATGTCCACCATATGAACGACGAACTCGCCCGACCGCCGGATGTTGGCGACGGTGTCCTTCGACGTGCCATCTGGCCGCGTCTGCATGCCAAGGATCAGCAGTGGCGGATCATGCGAGAACACGTTGAAGAAACTCATGGGCGCGGCGTTCTTGCAGCCCTGTTCGTCATTGGTGGTGACCAGTGCAATTGGCCGCGGTCCGACAAAGCTGCAAAGCAGGCGGTAGCGGTCCTTTTCCGGCAGTTCGGTAAAATCGAAATCCATGACTAGCTCCGTACGGCTGTTGCGAGCGCTGCGAGGCTGTCGTTTTCGCGCAGTTTGAGGCTGGCCGGGGCGTAGTCGGCGAGCTTTCCGGCGTAGGCTTTCGGCAACGGATAGGCCAGATCCCCGACCTTCGAGGTGCGCAGGCCCATGCCCACAATCGCCTCGGCGAACTTGACGGCGGCGGCAACGCCGTCGATGACGGGAACACCCAGTCGTTGCTGCAAGCGCTCCACTAGGTTCGACATCCCTGCGCAACCGAGCACGATCGCTTCTGCGCGATCTTCAATGAGAGCCTTCTGACACTCCGCCAATATCGCGGCATCTGCTGTCGAATCCGGCTTTTCTAGGTCGAGCACGGGCACATCAGTGGCGCGCACGCGCCGGCAGTGGTTCTGCATCCCGTAGCTGCGGACGAGGTGCTCGGAGATGATCCGAGTCCGCTCAAGAGTCGTTACGATCGAGAAACTCGTCGCCACGAACGTCGCGGCATGCATGGCAGATTCGGCGATGCCCAGGACTGGTGACGCGGTGATTTCGCGGGCGGCGAGCAGGCCGGGTTCGCCAAAGCAGCCGATGATGTAAGCGTCCGCTGGTTTCCCTTGCGCAATCTCGTCGATCACCCCCACCACGCTCAAAGCCTCGTCGTAGTGCCCCTCGATCGAGGCAGCACCCGAGCGCGACGTCGCCAGGACTATTTCGCTTCCAGAAGCAGCAACCGTTCGAGCAGTGTCACCCATGAGCTCTGTCATGGTTGAAGTGGTATTCGGATTTATGAGTTTGATCAGCATTCAGTTCCTCCAAGATTGCATACAATAATCATCGATATTGCTGAAAGCGTCGGGCGTCTTAGGTGCCCAGGATTCGCGCCTTCAGCGCTTCGTTGCAGGCCCAGCGCGGCGAGAGAGCCAATGGTCGCAGCTCATCTTCCTCCCGACGTTCGTCGATTTCGCATTTTGTCGTCTGAAATGTCGACAATCTAAAATACGATCTTGACGCAATATTGTATGCATGAGACACTCGATATGTCTATACAAAATGGTGTGGAGGCCACTTGTATCGACGGCGCGAGGAGCGCCAAAACGGAGGAGAAAACTCATGTCAGTGAATAGACGTACGTTCCTGCAAGGGGCGGCCGGCGCTATCGGCTTGGCCATCGCACAGGGTGCCCTGTCGAAAATCGCCTATGCGCAGGGCGCTGCCGGCACGCTGCGGGTCGCCATCGCCAAGCCTGCCGGCAATCTCGATCCGCAGAGCCATTATGCCATCTGGGCGATCCAGGATCTGATGTTCGAGCCGCTCGTCAGATACGGCAAGGGCGGCCAGATCGAGCCGTGCCTGGCGACCGACTGGAAGATCGAGGACGGCGGCAAGACGCTGCACCTGACTTTGCGCCAGGGCGTGACGTTCCAGGACGGCACCAAGTTCGACGCCGCGTCCTGCAAGTGGAATCTCGAGCGCTGGATGGGTCTCGACCAGTTCAGTTGGATGAACTGCTCCAAGCACTTCCAGTCGCTGGAGGTGGTCGACGACTACCACATCACCCTGCATTTCAAGGAGCCGGTCCTGGCGCTGATGCAGGAACTTTCCTATACGCGGCCGACGCGCTTCCTGTCGCCCAAATCGGTGGGCGCCGACGGCAAGTTCAAGGACCCGGTCGGAACGGGGCCGTGGCGCCAGATCAGCGCCGACGACACCCAGAGTGTCTTCGAACATCACGAGGGCTACTGGGGTCAGTTGCCGTCCTATGAACGCCTTGAGGCCAAGGTTATTCCCGATGCCCGGTCGCGGGTCGCGGCTCTGCGCGCCGGCGAAATCGACCTGATCGGCGGTTTCTGGATTGCGCCGCTGACACCGGAAGAGGGCAAGCAGCTCGAGGGGGCCGGCTTCAACGTCGTCGTCGATCCGGGCAACGTCACGCTGGTGATGGCGTTCAACCCCGACCGCGCCGAGGCGCTCAAGGATTCGCAGGTGCGAAAGGCCGTCAGCATCGGCATCGATCGCGCGGCGATCTCCAAGGTGCTCTACCACGGCTACGCCAAGCCTGCCGGCAACATGTTCTCAGGCGCTTTGCCCTATGCCGGGACGCAATATGATGCACCGGTCCGCGACGCCGCGGCCGCATCGGCGCTGCTCGAAAAGGCCGGCTGGACCGGAAGTCCCATAAGGTCCAAGGACGGCAAGCCGCTGACGCTCGAACTGGTCGTCAGCCCGGACGCCGTGCCAGGATCGCGCGTGATTGCCGAAGTCATCCAGTCCGAGATGAAGGAGATCGGCATTGATCTGGTGATCCGCTCGGTCGACCATGCCTCCAAGCACACGGACATGCTGGAGCAGAAATACGATCTCGGCTTCTTCCTGACCTACGGCGCACCATACGATCCGTTCGGCTCGATCGTGGCGCTCTGCCTGTCGACTTTCAAGAATGACGTCGAAGGCAAGCTGGTTACGGACCCGGTCAACCTCGATCCGTTGATCAATGCAGCGACGGCCGCGTCCGGGGATCAGATCCAGCCGACCATCCAGAAGGTTTACGACTGGCTCAGGGACAACGACGCGATTGCGCCGCTCGTCTACGTGCCGAGCATCTGGGCGCATTCCAAGCGGCTCCACGGCTTTACTAGCCCGGTCACCGAATACGACATGCCCTACGACAACATTCTGCTGGACGAATAGGAGGGTACCTTGATCCACTTCATCAGCAAGCGGCTGAAGCATTCCCTGGTCCTGTTGTTCATGGCGTCCGTGGTTTGCTTCACTCTCGTCGTGTCGGCGCCTGGCAATGTTGCCGTCCTGATTGCCGAACTGCGGGGAGCCGTCGCCACACCCGGTTATGTTGAACAAGTTGAAGAAGAGATAGGACTGAATAAGCCACTGCTGATGCGCTACGTGGATTGGCTGGGGGATGCCGTTCGCGGAGATTTCGGCATCTCTTACCGAACTGGTCAGGACGTCAGTGCGGATCTCGCAAACCGGATGCTCGTGACCGGAACGCTGATTGCGGGCTCGGCGGTGATCGCCACCCTCATCAGTCTGGCGCTTGGGTTCCTCGGTGCCTTCTGGCCCTACAAATTGCCGGACCGCGTTTCGCGCGGTCTGGCGCTCCTTGGCGCATCGACCCCGACCTTCTTCGTCGGTGCGCTGATGATCTACGCCTTCTCCGTTACCTTCCAGCTCCTGCCATCGTTCGGTTTCGACGGCCCGAAGAGCTGGATCCTGCCATGGCTCACCATCGCGGTTCTGCCGGCAGCCGTTCTCAGTCGCGTCGTGCGGGTGGGACTGGAAGAAGCGATGACCAGCCCCTTCGTTCTGACCGCAAAGAGCAAGGGCCTCGGCCGCACCGCCATCCTCTTCCGCGAGGCGCTACCCAACATCACGCCCATCTTCATCAACGCGCTCGGCACCCAGGTCGGCCTGATGACGGCGACCGCCATCATCGTCGAGCCGCTGTTCGCCTGGCAGGGTGTGGGCGACTACTTCCTCGCCGGCGTTCGCTTCCGCGATTTCATGGTGGTGCAGGCGTGCCTGCTCATTTTCCTCACTTTCTTCATCGTGGTGAACCTCATCGTCGATCTGGCAGTCCTGCTGACCGATCCGCGCATCCGTCGCCAATGGAGCTGATCATGAACATGCTCAATCCCATCCTGGCCCGATTGAACAAGATGCCGCGCGCGGCACTGATCACCATCGGCCTCTTCGTTGCCCTCGGAACCTTCGCGCCCTGGTTGGCGCCACAGGATCCGAGCGCCCAGAACCTGCTGGACGCGGGGCTTGGTCCGTCCGCCGCCCATTGGCTTGGAACCGACCACCTCGGACGCGACACCTTCAGCCGCTTGATCATCGCAGCGAACACCTCGCTTGTTAGCGTCGGTTCGGTTCTTGGGGTCGCCATGACCATCGGCATCCTGCTCGGAACGATCGCCGGCTATCATCGGGGTTGGGTCGACGACCTCCTGATGCGCGTCGTCGATGTCGGCCTATCCGTGCCGAGCCTGATCATCTCGCTGGCGGTTATCGGCATTGTGGGTCCCGGGTACTGGACGATGGTGCTGGCGCTGGCGCTTGCCTGGTGGCCGATGAGCGGCCGCATCAGCCGGGCGGTCGCCGTCAGCATCATGAGCAAGCCGCATATCGAGGCTCTGCGGGTGCTCGGTGCCAGCCCCTGGCGCATTTACTTCGGCCACCTTCTGCCGGGCACCATCGGTTCGGTGATGGTCTACGCGACGGCGGATGCCGGCACGGCCGCACTCGCGGTCGCGACCTTGAGCTTCCTCGGCCTCGGCATCCAGCCGCCGACACCGGAATGGGGGCAGATGCTGGTTGATGCGCTGCCCTATCTCGAATCCGACCCGCGTCAGGTTCTGCTGCCGGGCTTTGCTCTCACCATGGCCGTCATCGGCTTCAACACGCTTGGCGAGTCGATCGCGCTCAACCGTATTCCGAAACCGCTGACCCGGCGCATGCTCGCGATGCGTCGCGCCGAGGTCGCAAGCTGGAGCAAGGAGAGTTCCGATGCATGACCAACCGCTCCTTGATGTCAGCAACCTCACGGTCAACTTGCTGACCGCGAAATCGGCGGTCCGTCCCGTCGACGGTGTCAGCTATTCGGTCCGACAGGGCGAATGTCTCGCCATCGTCGGCGAAAGCGGCAGTGGCAAGACGGTGATGAACTTCGCGCCGCTCGGCCTGATGCCAACCGGCGTGACGACGATGCTGTCCGGCTCCGTCAAGCTCGAGGGGCGCGAACTGATCGGCCTGCCCGAGTCCGAAATCCAGAAGCTGCGCGGCAAGTCTGTCGGCTTCATCTTCCAGGACCCGATGAGCGCGCTCAACCCGGTGCGCCGGATCGGTCGGCAGATTGCCGAGATGGCAGAACTGCATCTGAACATGACGCCGCGGGCAGCGGAAGCGCGCGCGCTGGAACTCGTGAAACTCGTCGGCATCTCCGATCCCGCGGCACGGCTTCGGCAATACCCGCATGAGCTCTCCGGCGGTCTGAGACAACGCATCGTCATTGCCATTGCGCTTGCCGGCGAGCCGAAGCTCCTGATCGCCGACGAGCCGACGACCGCGCTCGATGTCACGGTTCAGGCGCAGATCCTGCGGCTGCTGAAGGACGTCCAGCGTCGGCTGAACATGGCGATGGTGCTGATCACGCACGACATGGGCGTGGTCGCGGGTGCTGCCGACAACATCGTCGTCATGTATGCGGCGCGTGCCGCCGAATGCGGCCCGGTGGACAAGGTTCTGGTCAGTCCACGTCACCCCTACACCAGGGGCCTGATCAACGCGATCCCGAGGCGGGAGGACCCGATCGGTTCGGAGTTCCGTGGGCTTCCCGGCATCCCGCCGACGCTTGGTGCGCCGATCAGGGGCTGTGCCCTTGCGCCGCGCTGCGAGTTGGCCGTCCCGGCATGCGGCAACAGCCGCCCACCGCTCGTCCGGTCGGACGACAGCGCCGTTCTCGTGGCTTGCCCCGTCGTCAATCAAGGAAAGGCTGCCGCATGACACAAGCACCCGTTCTCAAAGTCGAAAACCTCCAGACGCGCTTCAAGAGCGTTCAGCGGGGCAAGTATGTGCATGCCGTCGACGATGTCTCGATCGAGCTCTATCCGGGCGAGATCGTCGGCCTGGTCGGCGAATCCGGCTGCGGCAAGTCGACCCTCGGCCGCACCATCGTCGGGCTCGAGAAGGCGACGAGCGGCCGCGTGCTGCTCGACGGTGTCGACCTCACCACTCTGTCCGGAGCCGCCCTGCGCGACAGCCGCCGGGCGCTGCAGTACGTCTTCCAGGATCCCTATTCGTCCCTCAACGACCGCCAGACGGTGGGCGAAGCGCTCGACGAAGCGCTGGTGATCGCCGGCACCCGGTCACCCGAGGAGCGCGATCGTCGCACGAAGGAATTGCTGGATCAGGTGGGCCTCGCCTCCGTGGTCAGGGAGCGTCACACGCGCGAGCTTTCGGGCGGCCAGCGTCAGCGCGTGGCGATTGCGCGATCGCTCGCCGTGAACCCGCGGGTGTTGATCTGCGATGAACCGGTGAGCGCGCTCGATCTTTCGATCCGTGCGCAGGTGATGAACCTCTTCCTGCGGCTGCAGAAGGATCTCGGCGTCGCGTGCCTGTTCATTGCCCACGATCTTGCCCTGGTGCGGCAGGCGGCATCGCGCGTCTACGTCATGTATCTCGGCAAGATCGTCGAGCATGGTCCGTCGCAGGAGCTTTACGACCGCCCGAGCCATCCCTATTCGCAGATGCTCTTGGCTTCGGCGCCCGAGGTGGATCCACGGATCGAAAAGAACCGCCGAGGGCCGTTGATGATCGGAGAGGTGCCGAGCCCGACCAACCCGCCCTCCGGCTGCCGATTCCGAACCCGCTGCCCACTTGCGGTCGACGATTGCGCCAAGGCGTTGCCGCCAGCCCACGTGCTTTCGCCGGGACATACGGCGGCCTGCACCTTCGCAGCGGACCTTCATCGCGGCAAGCGGTCGGCGCTCCTTCAACAGGAGGTGTCGGCTGCCTAGTGTTGGAAGCGCCGGCTCATGGATAGGCAAGGCAACCTCTCGGCGGCGCTTCGCTCGCCCAGGTGGACGCCTTCGCAGAAGCCCCAGATTCCCTCGCATCCTTCAAGCTGGGGATGCGCACCTGCCCCGCCTTCGAGCGGGGCTCTTTTTCAAAGGGTCTGATCTCGCGCTTTTCTACGATATGTTTCCTTAACTCAGAGCCGATTTAAGAACAGGCGATGGGTAAAACTGTGAGCTTAGCAGCTCAAATTGGCCTGGAGCGTCGTTGCGTGACCTCAGCCCCGCTTAACATGCCACGGACCATAGGAGAGTCTTATGAATCCTGCGGTAGAAAAAAATGCGAGCGCTCAACCACACGTAATGGTCTGGCATCGAATGGATTGCACAAAGTCGAGCTATCCCCAACCGGTCGTCCGGAAGCCAGGTCCGTTTCGAATCGCCCCAGAAATGAATCCTTGCTCGCAATTGTTGACAACGGTGTGCCAATCCTTTCCAAGGATTCATGGACACCACACACGAGATGATGACCGCCCTCAGGGCCGGCCGCGCCCTGCTGGGACTGAGCCAGGGGGAGCTGGCGGCGCTTGCCGGCGTCAGCCGCCAGGTCGTCGTCAGAATCGAGAAGTGCGAGGGCAACGTTCCCTGCCGCTGCCCAAGCTGGATCAGCGCACGGGCGAACGGCCCGTACGGGTACGGTGTGCGCGCTGCCACTGTTGTGTAGGCTTTTATTTCAAGAAAGCCGAAATGCCTCGACCGGGTGGTGTTCGGAAGAACCATCCGCGTCGGCGTAAGGGTGGCAATAGGATTGCCCTTGAGCCCAATGACATCGCGTCGGTGCGGAAGCATCGCCCATTCGAAGAAGGTTCGCAGGCGCTTCAGGCACTCCCGTGCCTGCCTCTTTGCACCCCTGCTTTTCATCGCTGTTATCAAGAAGCTCACATCGGCGTCGGTGACATCCGAGATGGGCTTCAACATCCAGGGGTTACGATTGGGGTTGGGAAGGTTCCGCCGGATGTCGCCGACCACCCTTTCTGTGGTTCTGTTCCGTTCCGGGGTCGGCAGTAGGCTATGTAATCCTCCATGACGGAGGCAAAAGTGCTTCTGCGGCGAAGAACCTCCTCGTCCCGCCTTCTGGCCTCCTCGATAGCCGGATCGACGCCGAGGCGGACCTGCTCGTTCCAGTGGTCAGCTATCGCGCGCGCCTCCGCCGTCGAGACGGTTGGAAACTTGCCGATTGGACGCCGCGAGGGGTTCGGCGATGCGCCGAAGCGGGCCAGCAGGGTGAAGGTCTTGCTCCTGGAGCCGATGCGGATCACAAGGTTCTCGATGGAGGCATCTTTGATCTCGTAGCGATCTTCCGCCGATGCCGCGAAAGGCAGCTTGGCGACGATGGTGTCATTGAGGTGTCGTCTTTTGCATCATTTATCCCCCTTGAACTTGCGGGCAATCAGTCGCCTCGCGCGCTTGCTCTTTATTGCCGTGACCATCGAGGTCACGCCTCGGTCGGTGACCTTCGGAACCGTCATGGACAACCACCTCTCGGAGTTGAGGAACTCCCGCTGGATGTCGCGGACCATCGCGTCCGCAGACCTGTCCCGCTTCCGGGTGGGGAGTCGGGCGAGGTAGTCCTGCATCACGGAGGCGAAGGCGCTTCAGGCCAATGCGGCGATTGCCAAACGCCGTCGCTCACGGACTACAGCGTCCCCGATTTCGAGGTGCGCGCCGGCCCCGTTCCGGCGCATGCCGCCTATCCCGGTTGCCGCCCGAGGTCAGAAGCTGACAGAAAGTTCGATCTTGCCGTCCCACACGTCGAGGTCGTTCTGGCCAAAACTCAGGTAGCCGGCGCTCGCTTCCAGTTGCAGCGCCTCGGATAGCAGCATACGGACGCCGGACCGCAGCGAGAAGGACCACGGCGAAGGCGTGGCGAGTGAAAGATCGCCAGTGAGTATCCGCCCGTCATTCGGTCTCTCGAACTCGTACTTGGCACCGACCTCCGCGAAAGCCATGAACGGCGTGCCGTCGGGCGTTTCCATGACGCGGCTGACCTCGGTCGTTGCTTCCAGATAGCCGTAGTTGAAGCTCTCCTCCGGCAGTTCGACGCTGACCGGCAGGCTCAGAATATCCCCGTTGAGATCATAGGCATCATTGACGATGTGGGAGAAGGAGACCGTCGCCTTCGGCCGGATGAAGTATTCGTCGACCTTGTATTGGCCGTGCAGGTTCAGTTGAGCCGAGTACCGATCGGTATCGTAGCTGCCGTCGAGGACGCTCAATTCCATGTCATTGTTGTAGTGCCCGTAGGTCAACGACGTATCCACAGCCCACTGCGGTGAAAGCCGAACGGCAACATAGGGCCCAACGCTGAAGCCGTCGGTATCCACCTTCAGGTCGCCACCGAAACCGTCGCTGTCGCTGGTTTCCAACGAGAATGTAATGCCGGCGACGACATTTTCGCTGAACCGGCGGTCGAGCGAGAACGTCACATTCTGGAGGTTGGTGTCGAGGTCGAGGCCATAGCGCTCGTCCGAGATGCCAAGAGCACGGCCTCCCATCCGGAAATTCCACAGCGCTTGCTGGCCGAACTGACGGCCCTCGGTCAGTGGCACCTGGTTTGCCAGCGCCTGACGCTGTTGCTCGTAGGCGCTCAGGATCTCCTGCGAACAGACCGGCAGTTCGTCGGTCCTCGGCTTGCCGTCGGGCGCCGATGATCGCGGATCGACACAATAGTAGACTGGTTGGCCAGCCGCCGTCCGAGCGCCCCTGTGCGCGGCACTCAATTCCGTCCCCGGCCTGACAATGATGATTGGTGGTGGCATTACCACCCCGGGCCCAGGGAGCGTGCCAATGGGTGGCGTTACGCCTCCCGGCAGCGTCCCGATGGGTGGGGTCACGCCGCCTGGCAGTGTGCCGATCGGTGGCGTCACGCCTCCCGGCAACGTCCCGATGGGCGGGGTCACGCCGCCGGGCAACGTCCCGATGGGTGGGGTCACGCCGCCTGGCAGCGTGCCGATCGGTGGGGTCACGCCGCCTGGCAGCGTGCCGATCGGTGGCGTTACGCCACCCGGCAACGTCCCGATGGGCGGGGTCACGCCGCCGGGCAGTGTGCCGATCGGTGGCGTTACACCGCCCGGCAACGTCCCGATGGGCGGGGTCACGCCGCCCGGCAGCGATCCGATTGGTGGCACCACCCCGCCGGGCAATGTTCCGATCGGCGGCGCGAAATCGGGAAACAGGATGCCGATCGGCGGAACGACGCGGCCCGGCAGGACGACAGCCGGGTTGCCGGCCAGGGGAGGGAGCCTAAAATCGCGTTTCTGGTTCTGTGTGTCGAGCAGACAGGGCTTGTTGTCGCCCATGCTGTAGAGCTTGTGGGTGCCGCCGTTGCCGCTCGAGACAAAGGGCGAGAGTGACAGGTGAAGGCCACGGCGTGTCTTGGACCAGGTGTCGACGGTCTGACTGCCTTGCGCGGCTTCGAGGCTGAACGACCCGGCAGACGTGCCGGAAAGCCACACGGAGTTCGATCCATCTCTGATGTTGCCCAGGTAGGCAAGGCCGCCATTGGCGTCACAGTTCGCCGCAACGGCAGGCACGGCGCTGCCGAAGAGGCACAAACCAACGAGCAAGGCCCTTGACGTCGGAGCACACAGAAACATGGTCGAATTCCCCACAGTTACCATCCTTTGTCGAGTCGGCAGCCGACACAAAATAGCAGTCTTGCGGAGGGCCAATTGCGCACGGTTGGGCAATTCACGGTTGCGACCCTCCAGATGACGCACATGCCAAGGCAGTATATTTCGTCGCGCCGTAGCGGCCAGCCGATGGCGAAACGCGCTACAACTGAGGTCCTCGCACCTGCGCCGGGCTGACAAATCGGCGCCGATCGCGCCCAGCTCCACAGCACGCGCCGGCCAATCCGTGCAACAGGCATAGATCCAGAAGCGAGCCCATCGCCGGCGATGATAGGGACGGCGTGCAATGCTATTGCCCCCACAACAACCATTGTTCGCAATGGTGGCAGGGGGCATTCGCCCCAGTCAACCGGGCAAAGGTAGGGGAAATTGTTCTTGAGCATGAGATGGGGAAGAGAAACTGGCCCCCGTCGAAAGAAAACGGAGGTTTGTTGAAGAAAGATGTTGCCACGCAAATGCCGGTGAGAAATATAGCTCGGTCTCCACGGGGGGATTGATCGTTGCTCAATGCAAGATACATCGTCATCAACCCTTCATATGACCGCGCTCAAGTGGCGCCGTGTTTCGATCTTGTTTCCCGGAAAGATGTGAATGTTTAACAGGACGCCGCGCAAAGAAGCCTTCCGAGTTGCAAGACGGGGAGGAGCATTGGCCTTGCTCTTCGTTCTGGCCGGCTGCGGTGGACAACCGAAAGGCGTCATGACGCCAGTGGCGCTGGCGAAACCCGGCACCACGTCCGAGGTTGATATGCTGGTGGCAACGACACGCGAGCCTTCCGGCGATCCGGCGACCCTGTTTTCCGGCGAGCGCAGCGCGACGCCGCACCTGACCGACGTGGCGGTGTCGATCCCACAGCGCCGTGAGCCCGGCACCGTGCAATGGCCGCGACGGCTGCCGCCGAATCCGGAGACCGACTTCGCCGTGACGCGTGTGAGCGAAGTGCCCTCGCCGGCGGCGGCCCATGGGTGGTTCCGTCAGCACACGGTCGACGGCCACGTGTTGCTGTTCGTGCACGGCTTCAACAACCGCTATGAGGACTCGGTCTTCCGGCTGGCGCAGATCGTGCATGATTCCGGTGCGCAGACGACGCCGATCCTGTTTACCTGGCCGTCCCGCGCCAGCGTGCTCGCCTACAACTACGACAAGGAAAGCACCAACTACTCGAGGACCGCGCTCGAAAACACCTTGCGCACCCTGGCGAATGCGCCGGATGTGAAGGACGTGACCATCCTCGCCCATTCGATGGGAACGTGGCTGACGATGGAATCGCTGCGGCAAATGGGCATTCGCGACGGGCGCATCGCGCCGAAGATCCAGAATGTCATTCTCGCCTCGCCCGATATCGACCTCGACGTCTTCGCCAAACAATGGGTGGACATGGGCAAGAAGCGGCCGAAATTCACGATTTTCGTATCGCAGGACGACCGCGCCTTGGCTGTCTCCAGTCTTATCTCCGGCGATGTCTCGCGCCTGGGAGCGATTGACCCGTCGGCGGAACCCTATCGCACGCAGCTCGAACGCGCCGGCATCACGGCGATCGACCTCACCAAGGTCAAGACGGAAGACAGCCTGCATCATGGCAAATTCGCCGAGAGCCCGCAGATCGTCCAACTGATCGGTCAGCGCCTCGTGAAGGGTCAGACGCTGACCGATTCGGACGTCTCGCTCGGCGATGGCATCACAGCCGTCGTCGCCGGCGCGGCCAAGAATGTTGGCACGGTCGCAGCGGTCACCATTAGCGCGCCGGTGAAAATTCTCGAACAGCCGACGCCGCATAGGAAAAAGCCGAAGCTGGATGAAACTCTGGCGAGCGGCAGCCAGGCGGACGGTGCCCCGAATTAAGCGCCTTGCATGTTCCGGTTCTAAGGCGACGTACCGGCCGATCGCCGAATGCACCGGAAGCCGATATGGCTCGTCGTCGTATCGATTTCCGGTTGCGAGGAATGCAGCAGGGCTTGGCGGCGGCGTCGGGATGACGTGTCGTCCAGAAGTCCGACGTCCATTCACAGACGCTGCCGCTCATGTCGTAGACCCCGTAGGCATTCGGTGGGAATGCTCGTACCGATGAGTCGCTCGAAGCCGTCGTTTCGTGGTCGACACTGGAGCACACTCGTGTTCAAACCACGCAGTGGGCGAGCGCAGACGTCATCACAGCAGCAAGAGCTTCTTCAGGACCGAAAAGACCTCCTTGAAGGGTAGCTTCGTCGCACCGGCGACGGCAAACGGAATGAGAGCGGCGGCTGCCACCGGCACAACTGCCGTCCGGCTGACCAGCATCGATGAGAGCTTGCGTGTCGTTTCGAACAGTTTTGTCGGGTCGGCAATGTCTTCTTCCGGCTCGGGGGTTGCGTCCGTAAGCACATTGCGTCCCAGCACCTTTCGCTCCGCCGCGCGATGAAACCGCGTGGCCTGGGTGCCAAGCATCAGCAGGCCGGTTTCCTTGAGGCGTGCGAGTGGCTGCGAAAAGGCCGATAGCGGATAGGCAAACAGCGCAAGCACGATAGCCAGCCAGCCGCCCATGATCATGCTGAACGTCGTCATCGAGAGGCTCTCCTGCAGCAGATGCTTGGCGACAGCCGCTGCGATTGCCGAACTCATGCCGAAGACGAAGAACATATAGGCGTTCGGATACTGCGCGAGAAAACCAAGGCCGCCCTTGCCGTCGGGATGCGCCGCGACGAGGCGGAGTTCCAGTTTGGCGATCTTGCGCAACAATTGCGCCCCGACAAAATGCCGCCAGATGCCGCGCAGCAGCAGAAACACGAAGAGAGGCAGGCTGATGCAAATCGTCCACCACCCCGCCGCCGTGATCGTGTTGCCATCCGGCCCATGCAGGACGGCCCAGGAAGAGGCTTGTGCGGTGTGGAGGTTGCCGTAGGAAAACAGTGCGGCAGCAAGCGCCAGACCCAGGCAAACCACCTCGGCCGTTCGAGAGTCCCGTTGCCGCAACGCCGACGCGATCGTATCGGCGGCCCGGGGGAGCGAAGTCGGTGCGATCAGTGGCGCGCGCACGAGTTGCGCGAGCTTGATGCGCAGGCCGCGCTCAACCTGTTGCTCCGCGAGCACGAAGGCGGCGACCGCGACGAAGAACTTTGCCCAGACCCCCGGATCGGTCAGGTAGCCGCCCTGACCGTGGTCGAGCGAAAAACTTCGCGGCAACCCCAACAGGAACGGAACACCCCAGGCAAGCGCCACAAACAGTATCGCTCGCTTGCCGGATTGCAGCGCATTTTCGTGCAACAGCCGCAGCCGGGACTGAAGCTCGTAAAACGGCCCGCCGCGAGACGCGAGAAACTCGGCAATCTTCGCCTGCCGCGCTGCAAGCGCAGTGGCGCGCGCGTCGTTGCCGGTTGCTCCGTCAGCGGGGGCCTCAGTACTCATGGGCGTCAATCCTCAACGATCTGCCAGTTGTCGTTCGGGTTGAACTGGTGGATGCCTTCGGCGACGCTTTGTGTCTGATCGCCGAGATCAGCCTGATAGACGATGCCGTTGCGGTTGACGACGAAGGTGTGAACGCCGGTTACTCCGTATTTCACCGGCCAAGCGACGAGAGCGAAGCCGGCAATCATGTTGCCGTTGATCACGTAGTCGTATTTGCCGCCGGCGATGTTCTCGCCCTGGCTGGTGAGCACGCGGTAATGATAGCCGAAATAGCCTTTTCCAGCCCTGGCCTTGGCGACGGCGGCGCCGTCCGCGAGTGCGGCGCCGGCCGGGCTTTCCGGACCGCCGGGGCTCGAGGGCCAAAAGAGGCCGTCCATCGCGCCATCGCTGCTGATCAGCTTCTGGGCATATTCCAGCACGCCGTCGCCGTCGTGGTCCTGCAGCGCATATTCCTGTTGGGCATCGGCATAGGCGCCGACGGTCGCGATCGCCTGAAGTTCATTTTCGCCAACGCGGCGATTGGCGATCTCTTCAAGGCCTGTATAGGTGTCGAAGGCCCATTTGCCGTCGTCGCCCTTGGCGATCGGGAAGGGCAGCGGCCACAGCGCGTTGCCGATTTCCAGGATCTTGCGGCTCTCCACGTCCTCGACGACGATCTTTTCCTTCACGCCAGCCTGAATGTCGGCGAAGGTCTCCATCACGCCGTCGCTGGCCTTTGCCTTGGCGACGTCGAGGCCGAGCAGGTCTGCAAGCTTGTCGAAGTCTCCCGCCGCGACGGTGGTCTTGAACGCCTCGATTGCCTGTTCTGCAGTGTCGAACACCGGCGGATCGACGGGGGCAGCATACTCTGCGAGCGGGCTCTCCGCCGACGTGGCGACGTCCTGCGCCCAGGCGACCGCAAGCGATGCACCGCAAAGAATGGAGCCGGCGAGCGAAGTCAGAAGCACGTTGCGAATGTTCTTGGTCATGTTCGTTCTCTCCATCCAGCTCATCTGTGGCGACCGCCGCCGCGCTTGATCTCGCGGTGCGGCTTGCCGCCGCCGCGGTGACCGCCGCCGAGCGCCTGGGCGCCCCGGTTCGAATGAACCTGCGTCGCCTTGCCGCTTTGCACCCGCCCGAGCGCCGACGGCTTGTTTCCGCCGGGTCGCTCGATCTTGCCGCCGGGCTTCGGCCTGCTGATCTGGCGATCGATCTTGGCACTCGGCTTGACATTGCTGACCTTGTTGCCGACGGCAGGCCTGGATTTCACCGCGTCGGCGGGTTTTCTGTTGCCGGCGGCGCCTTTGTTCCGACCGGAATCGATCTGCTGTCGCGCCTCGACCTTGCTCTTGCGCACGTCATCGACCGAGATCCTGTTGGCCTGGTTCCTGACCGAGCCGATGTGATCGGTGCGCACCGTTTTCGCCCGGTTGGCGATGTTGTTGTCTTTCACGGACTTGAAATCGTTCCTGATCGAGGTGCGGTCGATCTTGGCGAACTGGTTCTTGTCGAAGCTGATCTTGTTGCGGTCGACATTCTTCCAATCGACGTCGTTGAAGTTCACCTTGCCGTTGATGTCGACATCATTGAAGCAGCGGTTGCAATCGATATCGATATCGTCGCCATTCCAGCGACCGCCCCAAACACCCCAGTCATCCCAGTCGACGACGGCGCCGAAAACGGCGCCGGTGACGAAGCCGGCGAAGAAGGTCGCGGTCGGGTAGTAGTAGTTCGGATAGGGGTCGGGATAGTAAGCGATCGGCGCGGGCGCGTAGCCCGGAACATAGAGCATCTCCGGTTCATACTGCGGCACGTAGATCTTTTCCGGATTGGCCGCCTGGATCACCACATTGTCGTTGTCCTGCGTTACCGTGATCTTGTCGTCGGATTTGATGACGCCGTCGGCAACGGCCTTGTCGCGCAACTGCTGGATCGCGACCAGCACGTCCTTCTGCTGATAGGCGAGCGCGTCGCCGAGCGACTGCGTCCAGTCGAGATCGTCGCTCATCATCTTGACGATCTCGGGATAGTTCAAAAGCGAGATGATGCTGCCATCCCAACTGTCCTTGGGCTTCAGATCCTTGTTCGCCTTCTGCTGTTCGAGGAAGCGTGCCGCTTCGACGATCTGCAGCGGATAAAGAGAGGCCGAGGTGACGAGTGCGACGAGTTCGTCCGGGTAAAGCGCGATGCGGGCGACCAGAATCTCGAGCTCTTCTTCGCTGAGCGGCTGGGGCGGCGCTTCCGCCGTGCCGGATGCGCCAGCGGCCTGCTCCTGCGCAAACGCGGTCGTGCCAAATGGGGACGACAAGCTTGGCGCAAAGGCAATGGCTGTCGCCAGCATCAGTTTGCCGGTCAATGCAAGGGTATTCGATACGGCTGGTTGCACACGCTGGGAATAAAGACTGACAGACATAGCCTCTCCACTCTCGCCATCGGCGTTGGACACATAAGCGTGACGTAAGATCAGGCTCAGCGATTTGCCTTGCTCAAAGGTCAGCCGGGTTCAATGTAGCAGGATCGCAGAAGATAGATTGCACAAGAGTGGGCAATCTATCTTGCGGTTGCATTCATTCTTCAATGCCATGAAGAAAGGCGATATTGCGCGTCGTCCTGCATCGTTTTGGCACGTGCGGCAGGCTCAAAAGTCAGCCGGCGGATCGCTCGCCTTCATTGCAGACGCACGCAATGCTTGCTGCGATCCTCGCCCGCGCGTCGGCAGGAAAGCTTCGCGCCGCAAGCCAAAGAGCGGCCGCCGCCGCGAGCAGAGACACCGGGACGAGTATCATGGCGCGATGCAGACCGATTGCCCTGAACTGCTCGGCCATCTCGGTCCCGCCCGCTTCCGCCATCGCCCGCAGGGCATAACTGTCGGAGAGCAAGCCCATCAGCACCGGCCCGCAAGCGCCACCCATGAGCGATGATGCGGCGACGTATATGGCCATCGCGGTGGCCCGATCGCGCGGCGCAACGACATCGTGCATCGCCGGAAATGCACAGACCTGGAGTGCGTATTGGGCAAGCCATCCAAGACCGAACACCAACACGAACAGCTCGGGCTGTTCGGGGCCAAGCAGCAGGCCACACCACGTCGCACACGCAGCGAAGGCAAGGCACACGCTGCCCATCAGCAGCCGGCCGCGCTCTGTGCGTTCATGCAGGCGATCGGCGATCCCGCCGCCGAGGGTGAGGCCCACAAGCCCGGTGAGCCCCACAATCACCCCGGCCGAAATACCAGCCGTCGCAAGCGGCAAGGCAAAATAGCGTTGCAGCAGCGGCACCAGGAACGTGTTCGTCCCGTAGGCCGCGAAGTTGCTGGTGATGCCGGCCAAGACGATCCATCGCAGCGTCGTTATTCCGGTGATCTTGCGGATGGAATTTCCGGTGGCAGCCGCCGGGGCGATCCGGACCGTTTCTGCGGCGCCGCGCTCCGGTTCGCGGATATTGAGGATCAGGGCGGCCAATAGGAGCCCCGGGGCCAGAGCGATGACGAAGGGCGAACGCTAGGAGCCGAAGGCGCTGGTGATCGCCCCAACGACGGAAAAGGCGAGCAGGAGCCCGACGGGCACGCCGAGGGCAAAGGTTCCGATCGCTCGGGAGCGCCTGTTGGCAGGAAAGAGATCGCCGATCAGGGAACTCGCGGCCGGTACGCAGCTTGCTTCGCCGATGGCAACGCCGATACGGGTCGCCACAAAGGACGCAAAATTCCAGGAGGCAGCGCCAAGCGCGGTAAAGATACTCCAGACGATCAAACCGCAGCCGATGATCATCTTTCGCGATCTGACGTCGGCCAGCCGTCCCAGGGGCACCGCGACGGCTGCGAAGACCACCGTAAAGGTCGCAATGACGCTTCCAAACTCGAAGTCGGTTAGGTTCCATTCATGACGTATGGGCTCCGCGACGATGGCCGGGATGGCGCGGTCGAAGATGTTTAGAAGGTTGGCAAAGAACAGCAGCGCCAACACGCGCCAGGGTGCGGGGGCTTGTTTCGTGTCCTTCATGTTCAATGGTGGTTCTGCTCATATTCATTCACCCGTTGGACCAGGGCCAAAGGCTTCAGAAGCTTGAGCCGTTTGTAGGCGATTTCGATGACCTTCGTTCGCTCGAGTTCGCGAAGGATTGTCCCGATGGCGTTCCTGGACAGGTTGGCGAGATGCGCCAGTTCCTCCTGCGCCAGGTCGAGTTCGGGTTCGCTCTCGACGAGGCCCTTGCCACGTCGATATCCTCCCAGACGCAACAGGACGGCAAAGCATCGGATATCGGAGTCCCGGATGAGCAGGTCCCGGGCAGCGCCGACAGCGACATCCTGGTTACTGACGATGAGCCGCGCGAAGTGACGCCATGCATCGCTTCTCATCGAGGGATCGCTGATGATCGCATCGACTTCGCGCAGCGGCAGCACAAACATCTGCAAGGGAACCTGTGCCAACACGCGTATCCGCCGGGGCTCCCGCGTGAGGACCGCCGCCGCTCCAAACCAGTCACCGGGCCGCAGAATGTGCGATAACCTTGCCAGGCCGTCGCGCGTCACTGTCGACACCGCAACGTGACCGGAAACGACGCCCATCATGCTGCCAGGCGGATCGCCGATGTCATAGACGACCTTGCCCGGCGCGAACGACGCCAAATATCCCCTTGCCAGCACCGCATCCTGGAACGATGTCGGCGTGCTTTTCAGCCAGTCGGTCCCTCGCAGGAATTTGTTCTCTGAGCCGTTCGCCATCAGGTGCTTTCCAGACACGGTGCCGTTTGCGCGACGTTGGATGTTCATCAAGTAAACCTTCCCGAAACCTGGACAGTTGCGTCGACTTTCAACGGCAGATGAAAGCAGAATTGGGCGATCCAGTCCCGGCGGCGGTCATCGGTGCTCAATCTGCCATTGGAATTCCAGATGAATTGCACAGCTTTGGGCAGTTGTCTTCCAAAATTGACGCTATCCTGGCGAGAGATGAGGCAATGCGAGACGGGACGGCATGGCTGCAAGAACACCCACAACACTTCTGGTTCGCGGCTCGGCGGGGTACGACCGCACGCGGTCGCGCCGATTTGGGCTGATGCTGGCGGCGATTGCGACTTTGCTGTCGCCAGTTGAAGCGGCCCTCGCGCAGGATGCTTCAGGCACTCAGTCGCTCGACCAGGCGGCGAATGACCCGACGGCGTCGATCATGTCGCTGCAATTGGCCGACTGGTACGCACCGACCTATCACCACCTTGACGACAGCGACAACGTCATCGCGCTGCGTGCCGCGATCCCCTTCGAGCTTGGCGGGATCGACAACATTTTCAGAATCACCGCGCCGATCATCACCGATCATCCGGCCCTGGAGCCCGGCCTTGGCGACATCACGATCTTCGACCTGATGGTCTTCAACGAGAGTTGGGGACGCTGGGGCGTCGGCGCAGTCGCGCTGCTGCCGACAGGCGGTGCCCATCGAGGCGCCGACCAGTGGGCGCTCGGTCCCGCGCTCGGCTTCACCGCGCCCGTCTCCGATGATCTGCTGGTTGGCCTCTTCAATCAGAACCTGTTCCATATCGGCGGCGATCAGGCGCTGGGCCAGGCCGATGTCAACGTCAGTACGTTCCAGCCGATCCTGAGCCACAAGCTCGGCGGCGGCTGGTCGGTCGGCTTTTCCGAGATGCAGATCGCCTACGACTGGGAGGACGGCCGTTTTTCCAGCCTTCCGCTCGGCATTCAGCTCTCCAAATTACAGAAGTTTGGCGACCAGCCGGTTCAGTTCAGCCTGCAATACGAACATAACTTCGCCGACAGCCAGGTGGCGCCCAGCGATACGATACGCGCGACAGTGAAATTCCTGTTCGCAACGAAGTGATCCGGTCGCGGTTTCGGCAGGATGGAGTGAGGAAATTGATGCAAAGCAGAATCTGTTTAAGTGCTGCCGCCGTGCTAGCCGTGTCCGCCGGTTCGGCGAATGCCCTCGAAGGGGGAACAAGCGCCTACCTGCTCGGTAGTCGGGATACGTTTGCCGGGGCGGTAGGCAAGCCGGGCAGTACCATCGTCACGAACAACTTCTTCTATTGGCATGGCGACGCGCCGACGCTCAGTCTCGGTGGTGTTGCGGTCGCCAGCCCGGAAGTCGACATTTACCTTTATCGGCTCGATATCGCCCATTTCTTTGACGTCGAAATCTTCGGTGGAACGCCTGGTTTTGTGCTTTCGGTCCCGGCCGGCTCCGGGACTGTCAACGCCTCCGGCGCCGTCGGGCAGTTTTCCGGCGCGGTGGAGGACGAAAACATCGGCTTCAGCGATCCCATCCTGACCTCGGTGATCGGCTGGCACGCCGGAAACTTCCACTACAGCGCCGGTGTTTCCTTCTTCCTTCCCTGGGGCAAGTACAACTCCGCGACCGTCGATTTGGGACCGCCGCCGGAGATCGACGATTTCCTGAATTTCGGCAAGAACCGGCTGACGATCATGCCGGTTGTCAGCGCTACCTATCTCGACCCCAGCGACGGCCTTGAATTCTCAGGCGCCATGAGCCTTGAATTTCCATTCGAGAACAGCGCAACCGATTGGCGGACGGCACCGATCCTCAATCTCGAAGGGGCGGTGCTCCAGCATCTGCCGAGCGGCTTTGCATTCGGCGTTGCCGGCTACATGTCCCAACAAATCGGCGAGGACAGCGGCGCGGGTGCCGATTCCTTCAAGGCGACGGTTGGCGCGGACAGTTTGAAGGCCCGTGTTTTCGGCATCGGACCCATCCTGACCTACAGCACGAAATTTGACGAAACGCCGGTGAACTTCAAGCTGAAATACGCGCACGAATTTGCCGCCAAACGCCGGTTTGAGAACGATGTTATGAGCCTTTCGGTTAACTTCTCTTTCTAGTCGGAGGCACGCCAAGCGAGTGAAACGCGTCTCGTGGAGAGACGGCCGTCAGCTGCGATTTTGCCATTGTGGAGTTGTCTCCCGACGGTCGATCGCTGCCCGCAGCCGGATGCTTGCGAGCGGTTGAGCATAGCCAGGGCGGGTGCCGAAATGATGTGGTGTCCCCGACCCGGGTGTCGGGGGCAAGGTGTGAAGGTTTCGAACCGAATTTTCCAAGGAGAAAAGCGATGCCACGTTCGTTGAAATCAGGGCGGCTACAGTTGCTGAAACATCCGCTTCGGCCAGTCACTCTCTCCCTGGCCCTGTCGCTCGCGGCTCTTGCGCTGCCGGCCTACGGCCAATCTGTGCCGACTGACGGATCGGTGCTGCCGTTTCCGGCAGAACCGATGAAAGGAGTGGCCAAGCCGCGCCTGCAGGACTCCACGATGGAATGGCCGACCGCGCCGCAGCGGCTGCCGGAAAATGCGCCGAACATCCTGATCGTCCTCTTGGATGACGTCGGTTTCGGCATCTCCGAGGCTTTCGGCGGCGAGGTCCGCACCCCAACGCTGACGCGACTTGCCGGTGAAGGCATCAGCTTTACCGGGTTCAATACCACGTCGATCTGCTCGCCGACGCGCGCCTCGCTGCTGACCGGCCGCAACCACACCCGCGTCGGCTCAGGCACAATCGCCGAACGCGCCGTCGCTTTCGACGGCTACACCGGCGTCATCCCGAAGACGGCGGCCACAGTCGCCGAAGTGCTGAAAAACTACGGCTACCACACCTCGGCCTTCGGCAAGTGGCACAATACCCCGGCAACCGAGACGACCTCGATCGGGCCGAAGGAACGCTGGCCGAACGCCTATGGCTTTGAGCATTTCTACGGCTTCTTAGGCGGCGAGACCTCGCAGTGGGAGCCGCGCCTGACCGAGAACTACGACGCGGTCGAGCCGCCGCACGATGATCCGAAATATCATCTGACCGAGGACATGGTCGACAAGGCGCTGAAATGGCTGGACGACAGCCGTGCCTTCGATCCGGATAAGCCGTTCATGATGTATTGGGCGCCGGGCGGCGTGCACGGGCCGCACCACGTGTTCCCGGAATGGGCCGACAAATACAAGGGCAAGTTCGCCGGCGGCTGGGACGCCTATCGCGAACGCACCTACAAGCGCCAACTCGAAAAGGGGATCATTCCAGCCGACACGAAGCTCACCGAGCGCGACCCCACCATGGCGTCCTGGGACAGCATCCCCGAAGCCCAGCGCCCGTTCCAGGAGCGGCTGATGGAACTCTTCGCCGGGTTCGTCGAGCACACCGACACCCAGGTCGGCAGGCTCATCGACGGCATGGAGCAACGTGGCCTCAAGGACAACACGCTGATCTTCTACATCTTCGGCGACAACGGTTCGAGCTCGGAGGGCCAGCAGGGCTCGATCAGCGAGCTTCTGGCGCAGAACAACATCGCCAACACCGTCGAACAGCAGATCGACGCGCTGAACAAGCTCGGCGGGCTTCCGACACTTGGCACCGGCAAGACCGACAACATGTACCATGCCGGCTGGGCCTGGGCCGGCGGCACGCCGTTCAAGGGTACGAAGCTGATGGCGTCCTATTTCGGCGGTACCCGCAACCCGATGGTTGTTTCCTGGCCGGGGCACATCAAGCCTGACGGCAAGTTCCGCAGCCAGTTCCATCACGTCGTCGACATCGCGCCGACGATCTATGACATTCTGAAGATCAAGCCGCCGACAGCGGTCAACGGCTACGAGCAGATGCCTATCGACGGCACGAGCTTGGCCTACACCTTCGGCGATGCCGACGCGCAACCGCAGAAGAAGGAACAGTTCTTCGACAACAACGGTAGCCGTGGTCTTTATCTCGACGGTTGGTTCGCGGGTACTGCCGGGCCATTCATCCCCTGGGATACGCCCGGATCGGCGAAGCGCGTGGCCAACTGGGATTCGGCCAAGGACCAGTGGCAACTCTACGATCTGCGGACCGATTTCTCGCAGGCAACGGACCTGGCTACGCAGAACCCGCAGAAGCTCGAGGAAATGAAGAAGCGCTTCCTCGGGGTCGCCGAAGAGAACAAGGACTTCCCGATCGGCGCGGGCAACTGGCTGCGCCTGCATCCGGAAGATCGCATCAAGTCGGAGTACGACAAGTGGACCTTCAGCCAGACAACGCGCCGCATGCCGGAGTTCGCGGCTCCCGGTGTCGGGCGTGAGAGCAACAGCGTCAAGATCGATGCGGAGTTCGGCGAAAACGCCAATGGCGTGCTTTACGCGGTTGGCGGCGCGGCCGGCGGTCTCAGCGTCTACATGGAGGGCGGTCGTCTCGTCTACGAATACAACATGATGATCATCGAGAACTATCAGGCGCGGACGGCGAAGATCCCGGCCGGCAAGCACCAGATCGAGATCGTCACCTCGATCCCGAAACCGGCCGGTCCTGCCGAAGTGGTGATCACCGTCGACGGCAAGGAGGCGGCGAGGACGACAGTGGCGCGGACGGTGCCGGCGGCCTTCACCGCGACCGAATCCTTCGACGTCGGCGCCGACCTCGGTTCGCCGGTCTCACAAGCCTATTTCGACAAGCGCCCGTTCGAATTCGACGGCAAGATCGGAGCGGTCAAGGTCGAACTGAGCAACTAGAGCATTTCCAGGAAAAGTGCGAAGCGGTTTTTCGTCAGGAAATGCGTAGAAACAAGGAGATAGAGCGTTTCAGCGACTCCGTTTAAGCCGGAAACGCTCTAGTCTCGCGACCACTTTATCCAAAGGCACGTTATGGACATTTGCCTGCGCCCGATTGTGGGCGCAGGTCCAGGTAAGATTTTCGAACTGAAGCCAGAAGCGGGAGACAGACGTGAACTTGAAGAAACTCCGAACCCTTGCTCTGCAGGCGGCGGTGCTTGCAGCGATTCCGAGCCTGACCCTTGCGCAGTCCGTGCTGTCGAAGGCCGAGCGCACCAGCGAAAGCATGGAGCCGGCGCTGGTGCATGCCGATCAGCAGGCCGCCGCGCAACAGAAGCTCGATGCGCTCTATAGCCAAATCGGCAAGCGGCCCAACATCGTCTGGCTGGTCGTCGACGATATGGGCTATGGCGATCCGGGTGCCTATGGCGGTGGCGCGATGATCGGCGCGGCGACCCCGAACATGGATCGCCTGGCGGCCGCAGGGCTGAAACTGACTTCGACCTATTCGCAGCCCACCTGCACGCCGACGCGTTCGGCGATCCTGACGGGCCGGCTTCCGGTAAGGACGGGCCTCACGCGCCCGATTCTCGCGGGTGACCACATCACCAAAAATCCCTGGGCCGACGAGATCTCGCTGCCCAAGCTGCTCGGCGATGCCGGCTACACCACCGTTCTGTCGGGCAAGTGGCACGTCGGCGAAGCCGAAGGCATGCGGCCGCACGAAGTCGGCTTCGATGAGTTCTATGGCTACTACCCGGCGCAGAAGGAGCTGTCGCAGGCCTTCGACAAGCGGCGCTATCCGGACCTCGTGCTCAACCCGGAGCGGCTGGCGATGCTGCAGTCAGAGGGGGGCAGCGAGGCGCTGGTGCACGGTACAAAGGGTGGACCGACCGAAGAGGTGCAGAAGATCGACAGCATTGAGGACGTCGCCGAGGGCGACCGCATCGTCAAGGAGTTCACGGTCAAGAAGATCGCCGATCTTGCCAAGGCCGGCAAGCCGTTCTTCCTCGAACATGCCTTCATGAAGGTGCACGGCGACAACCACGCCTCGAAGGAATTCGAGGGCAAGAGCGGCAGCAAATATCCCTACAAGGACGCGGTCGTCGAGGTCGACGCCTATATCGGCGAAATCGTCGAGGCGCTCGACAAGGCCGGCGTGCTCGAGAACACCTTCGTCTTCGTCACCTCGGACAATGGTCCGGACATGGGACAATGGCCCGACAGCGGCTTCACGCCGTTCAAAGGTTCCAAGACTACGCCTTGGGAAGGCGGCGTGCGTGTGCCGGGCATCGCCTACTGGAAGGGGATGATCAAGCCGGGCCGCGAGAGCGAAGGGCTCTTCGACCTCATGGACCTCTACAACACCTCGCTGGCGCTCGCCGGCATCAAGGACAAGATTCCGACCGACCGCTATATCGACGGCATCGACCAGGCGTCGTTCCTGCTGGCCGACGATGGCCAGTCCAACCGCGAGAAGGTCTATATCTGGGCGCAGACCGACCTGATGGCGATGCGGATGTACGAGTACAAGATCCACCTGAAGGTCGTGGAACTGAAGGGCAACTGGCTGTGGACCGACATGTCGACGATCACCGACGTGGGCCTCGCTCCCTGGCTCTTCAACCTCTACATCGACCCGAAGGAGGAATATCCCGTCGGCCACCGCCTGAACGCCTTCCTCGCGCCGCTGGCGGCCGAGATGAAGGCGCATGCGGCGACCTTCAAGAAATATCCGCCGAAGAACATCGGCCTTTGATTGGCTGCTCGCCACAAGGCCTGCAGACGCCAGCAGCATTCGGCAACGGCGTCTGCAGAAAAATTCCGCACGACAACAGTTTAGGCACACGAGGGAGAAACGAACATGAAGTGCATGCGCGTCGGCATGGCGACCGGGCTGCTCGTCGGCCTCCTCTTCTCCATTGCCCCGAGTACTCCGGTGAACGCAGCCGACAAACGCACGCCGGCGCCGGAACTTGGGGCATTGCAAGGACGGGAGGCGCAGGCCTTCCATCTCGGCGTGAACGCGGTCATGTGGGGCTACCCGGCCGTGTTCTTCGAAGATCTGATGCGCGGACGCACCCCAGTCGATGCCGAAGAGAAGACCGGCAATCCGCGTGCGCAAGTCAACCAGTTTGGGCTGGTTCGGAACCTGCGCGGGCCGGAGTTCAAGCAGATCGCCACGCCCAACAACGACACGCTCTATGCGCAGGCCTTCTGCGATGTCAGCCGCGAGCCGCTTGTGCTCACGGTGCCGGCGGTCGAGCCGGACCGCTACTATGTGATGCAGCTCTGGGACGTGAACGGCGACACCTTTGGCCATGTCGGTTCACGTGCAACCGGGCGCGAAGCTGGCCACTATGCGCTGGTCGGTCCCGGCTGGAAGGGCGAACTGCCGGCCGGCGTCAAGCGTATCGACAGTGAATACAACAACTTTGCCATCTGGGGTCGCATCGGGGTAAATGGTCCTGACGACGTTGAAAACGCTCGCGCGATTCAGGACAAGCTCAGGCTGACGCCGCTCAGCCACTTCGGCAAATCGGAGCAGCAGGTGCCGCCGGACATGGAATACTCCGCGCAGCGCGTCGCCTATGAGAAACCGGCCGATCTGCCCGAAGGGCTCGAATTCTACGACAAGCTCGCTCATGCGCTGAAGCACACGCCGCCAAAGCCCGCGCAAGACGCGGTGGTGGCCGATAGCCTTGCCTATATCGGCTTCCGGAGCGGCAATACGGAGTACGATTACAAGAGCCTGACTGAACCGGAAATCACCGGACTGAAGAAGGCTTACCAGTTCGCCCTGCACGTCATGGACGTCAATGCCCAGACTGTCGGCGTTGCAGTCAACAACTGGCGCTGGAACCCGAAGTCCGGGATCATGGGCACGGACTATCTGTTCCGCGCCGCCTGGGCCAAGTGGTACACGGGCGGCAACGCATCCGAGGAAGCGATCTATATGGACGGTCGCACCGATGATAAGGGTGAGCCCTTCGATGGCAGCAGGAAGTACACGGTCCGCTTCGAGAAGGGCCAGACGCCCCATGTGAGCGCCTTCTGGTCGCTATCGATGTACCACCTCTCCGACGGTTCCTTCATCGAAAACCCGATCAAGCGCTATTCGATTGGTGACCGAACGCCGGGCATCACCACCGCCGGGGACGACTCGCTGACGATTTACATTCAGCACGACGAGCCTACCGACCCGGCCCAGAAGGCCAACTGGCTGCCGGCGCCGGAGGGCGGCTTCTACATGAACCTGCGCCTCTACGGCCCGGATGACAGCCTGAAGAACGGAACATGGGCACCGCCGCCGGTAACAGTGGCGCAGTAGGTCCGGCTCAACGAACTCGATTGGACGGACGGCCGGCCGCAATTTCAAGAGGCCGGATCTCAAATGTTTCGAAACCTGAAAGCGAGGGTTCAACATGAAAGTCACTCGGTTAAACTCATTGAAGAAGTCGATGCTCGCGGCTGCGGCGATCGTTGCTGGCGGTCTGGGCCTGACGGCCGCGCAGGCGCCGTTGGTGCCAGCCGCACAGGCGCAGGATGCGGCAAAGCCCAACATTCTTGTCATCATGGCCGACGACATCGGCTGGATGAACGTCTCGTCCTACGGCGGCGACATCATGGGCGTTAAGACGCCGAACATCGACCGCATCGGCGAGGAGGGGCTGCGGTTGACGTCCTTCTATGCGCAACCGAGTTGCACCGCCGGTCGCGCTGCGTTCCTCACCGGGCAGTTGCCGGTGCGCACCGGCATGACCACCGTGGGTACGCCAGGCTCGCCCGCCGGCCTGCAGGCCGAGGACATCACGATTGCGGAAGTGCTGAAGTCGGCTGGTTATGCGACCGCACAGTTCGGCAAGAGCCATCTCGGCGACCTCGACGCACACCTGCCGTGCAACCACGGCTTCGACGAGTATTTCGGCAACCTCTACCACCTCAACGCCAATGAGGATCTCGAGGACCCGGACCGCCCGGAAAATCCGGAGTTCCGGGCAAAATATGATCCGCGCGGCGTCGTTTCCTGCACCGCCGGCGGCCCTGTGAAGGACGAAGGACCGTTGACGACGGAGCGTATGGAGACCTTCGACGAGGAGGCGCTCGGCAAGTCGATCAAATATCTCGATGACCGGGCGAAGGACGGCAAGCCCTTCTTCCTTTGGCACAATCCGACGCGCATGCATGTCTTCCTGCACCTGAAGGACGAAAGGAAGGGTGTTTCGCGCGCCGGCAGCCAGGACGTCTATGGCGACGGTCTTGCCGAGCTAGACGATCACGTCGGCCAGCTCCTCGCCGAACTCGACAAGACGGGTCTCTCCAAAAACACGATCGTCGTCTTCACGACCGACAACGGTGCCTACCAATACATGTGGCCGGAGGGCGGCACGACGCCATTCCGCGGCGACAAGGGCACGACCTGGGAGGGCGGCGTGCGGGCGCCCTTCGTTGTCCGCTGGCCGGGTGCTTCGGGACGTCGTGTCTCATCCGAGATCGTCGACATGACCGACCTCATGCCGACGATAGCGGCGGCGGCGGGCGTCGATGATCTCGCGCCGCGCCTGGCCAAAGGGGCGTCCTTCAATGGCAAGGACTATAAGGTCCACCTCGACGGTTTCGACCAGGGCGCCTTCTTCCGCGGCGAGCAGGAGAATTCGAACCGCAAGTTCGTCTTTTACTATGACGAGACGGTGCTGACCGCGATCCGCTACGGCTACTACAAGGTGACCTTCTCGGCCAAGGAAGGCGGCAAGTGGGACAGCCCCCTGCAGAGCTATGGTCGTCCGCTGATCACCAACCTGCGGATGGATCCGTTTGAGCGTCAGGACGGCGACATCAACCGACAGCTCTCCGAGCACAAGACCTGGGCACTGACGCCGATCGTCAATATCGCCGTGCAGCACCTGGCAAGCTTCAAGGAGTTCCCGATCCGCCAACTCGGCATGAGCGCCGACGTCGGCAAGACCATCGAGGGCGTGCAGTCGCAGATCCTGAGGCTTCAGCAGACGCAGTAGTGGCGATGCCGATCGGCTAAGCCAAGCCGACCTGAGGGCGGCTTCGATTTCCCTGGCGCGCTTCGGCGCGCCAGGGCGCACGATCAATGCCCTTTAGGGGGCGCACCACATGGTCTGCTCGATGTCTGCCGGTGGGATGCACGATTGAAATGCGAAGAGGGGATTGAAATGAAGAAACATGCTGGCGCCATTGTCGCTGTCATGATGCTCGCAGCGCCGACAGCGACGCAAGCGGCAGAGGGCGGTGCCGGCTTTTACCTGCTCGGGACACGCGGACCCGGCGCGGCCATCCTGCCGCCTGCGGGCTTGTTCTTCCAGAACGAGTTCTACTATTACCAGGGCGACCGCAGCCTGCCTCCGGACGGCCGACCTTGACAACGCGAAGCCGTCCCGTCCAGCGGGAGGCTGATCATGAAGCGCCTGCTCCAAAGCATCGAGGAGGAACCCGGCGCAGTTCAAACTTCTCGCCCAAATACGGCGTTCGGGATCGCGTTTCGAACAATTTCTGGGTCCTCGTCATTATGGACTCACATGGACTTCGGTTACAAGTCTCTGTGGCATCAGGCCCCCGCAACCAGATCAAACAAAAAGCCCGCAAGACAGAAATGTCGGCGGGCTTTTTGACGTTCTGGAGCCCGCAAATCCGCGCCCCCAAGTGACCTTGCCCCCAAGTTTTATCCGGTTTTGAGTTCGCTCCAGCGGTTTTTGGTTGCTGCATTTGCGGCGGTAGCGACGGGTTGCGGTACTGACTTTAGCGACAGCAATGTCTCTGAAGGGAGTATCAAACCGACGGCAAATGGCAGATTCATTCGGATGTCGATCCGCTAAGAAAGTTGAGTGGGCGCAGCGCTCGCACGCTTGCCGCGAGTGCATCGCAGCTATGGAGAACGCTCAAACCAACCATTTCCAAGTGTTCCTGATCCAGCGGCAGCGTATCAAACGTGTGGTCGATCTCAGCGCTATGGGTTGGATCAAGGTCCCCATGAATTCTCAAAGTCCTGAACGTTGAGTTCGGAAGGCATGAACGATCTCGAATCTCATCGATCACACTGTCGGCAGGAGGAAAAGCCTCGAGAACCGCAATGTATCCGAGAAGCATGAGAGGATGATGGTGCTGAAGCCAATAATACTGGCTGCCGACCAAGCGCGCGACTTCGACGGAAGGGGTGATGGATAGAACCCGCCTGGGATCGCACCCTGCAGCCTCAAGGTCCTCGAGTGCCCAGGTATCGTGGTGCAGTTCTTCGGAAGTATGATGGCGATAGTACTCTCCCAGCAAGGCGGCAAGCTTATCGGTTCCTTCCAGTTGATCGCATCTGACCGCGGCGGATTGCATGAGGGGGACCGACGCCCGCATGATCTGATGCAGCAAGACGAGGAAAGCGATCGTCATTTCCCGTTGAGGCTCGGTTCGCCAAAGGTCGCCAAAAGCCGCCTTAAGAGCGGGCATGCAGAGTTCGATTCTACCCCTCACAACGACACTATTCGCTCGTCTTTCAAACATACCCATAGCGACACCAGCCCATGAACAACAAACAAACCCGGGAAATCCTAACTCATTCCAGATGCCTTTCAAGTTCAGAATGGTCAAAATATAAGTAGCTCTTTAGTATTAAAGAGTAGTACTGGACAGATAAGGGGTGGCATCCTATTGTTATTGAGAGGCATCCTCTCCCAAGATCACTGACAGCAATCTAGCAAGCATCGAAAACTACTCAGAGCCTGAGGAGATCACAAATGGCGGACTTCCAGTCAAATTTCGACAGGCTGAAGAATTCGAATGTCATTCCCGATGTGGACGCGAATTTGCTCCCGAAAGCGGTACATGATGCGATCGCAAACCTGGGCGACGCCGAAATGACGGTTCTCGAAAAGATAAGTAGTTCGACTGGGACCCACATATACCTCAACAATAACCATCAGGTCATCTGTGGATTCTGAATTCGTGGTGTCGTCCGCTCTGCTGGACCGGTGGCCGTTGTACGACCGCCGCAATGAGGGGCACAGCGCCTTAGAAGAAGCCAAACACAAGCTGCTCCTCAAATCAACAATCGAGCAAGTCCCGGTAACACGCATAGCCGACATCACACCACTCGACGTCCTGGGCATTCCTGTGTTTGCAGCGGTCACTCCCCTGGCACGAGATTTGACCACCCATCTGGGCAAAGGGGTGGACAAAGAAACGGCTCGCATCAGTGCCATCATGGAGTCGATCGAGAGGGTTTGCGCAGAGGAGTTCGAGCGCGAGTCTCGATATTCCACTTATCTTGAGCTTAAAGCTTCCGGTGCCTACGTTGCCGATCCTCTGTCCTTCGATCTTCCCCCTCTGACCAGTTATCGTCCAGATTCGCGGATTGAATGGGTCGAGGGTTGGGAATTCATCCGGGCTCGTCCGATCTGGGTTCCAGCCGACCTGGCGCGGTCTCCTGCAAAGGAAGGTATACTGGATCAGGTCGATACCAATGGCTTGGCCGCCGGGTTCACTCGTGGCCGGGCGGTACGCAGCGCGCTTCTGGAGGTTGTCGAACGGGATGCGGTCAGTCAGCACCACTTCTTTGAACAGTATGGACATGCGGGGGACGCCGGGCCTGCTGGACGCAGGATTGATCTGGATTCACTTCCTCCAATACCCAAGGCGCTTGCCGAGCGCGCCAAGGAATCAAAGCTGAGACTCATCCTGGAAGATCTGACGAGCGACCTTGACATACCAGTCATATCGAGCACGTTGATAGACCCGTCCTTTTGTAGTGCCGCGGGGCCGATGCCGCTGGTCGTTGCGGGGTGGGGCGCTGACCTTCAGGCCGGCGCCGCCGTTACACACGCTATCCTTGAGTCATTCCAATCAAGGCTCGGGGTCATTCACGGTGCCCGTGACTCGTACAACCAAGTCCCCCCTTCGCGGCGGGCCAGCGTATCCGAGCCCGGGATTCCTGTAGCCGAGCATGACTTCTCCACCATTGCCAATGCAAACTTGCCAGATCTTGAGTCAGAAATCGAATTTGTCCTGGAGAGGCTGAAGTCCGTCGGACTTACGCAGGTCATAGTGATTGACATGAGCCGAAAGTCGCTGGACCTGCCCGTTGTGAGGGTGCGCGTACCCGGTCTATCGCTCTTTACGATCGACCACCGCCGGGTTGGCTGGCGAAGTGCAAGGCACCTACTGTAATGGGCACGATGCGGATGCCGCCAGTCGTGTTTTTGGGGCCAAGTGCGCCCGCTTCGGACATCATGTCCATATTGCCAGGTGCGATCATAAGACCGCCAGCGAGGCGGGGGGACCTTTATGCTTGTCGCATCTTGAAGTACGAGTTCTTTCTGGTCCTGGACGGCGCATTTGGCAACGTACTTTCCATTTCGCCACGGGAAGTCGTTGACGTTGTCCAGGACGGGGCGGTCGTGGTCGGTGCCTCCAGCATGGGGGCGCTCCGAGCGGCGGATTGCTCTCCTGCAGGTGTGCATGGCGCAGGGATCATATTTCGGCTGTTCAAAGACCGGATAATATCCGCGGAGGACGAGGTGGCAGTCCTGTACCGCGAGGACAGGGCTTATCCGTCGCTTACGGAGCCTTTGATCAATATGCGGATCGCGCTGCGGCGGGCCATAAGGAACGGTCTCGTAGGAGCAGCCGAAGCCGAGGAAGTTATCTCGGCAGCTCAATTGCTTCATTTTACTCTCAGGACCTGGCCCAGAGCCTATCAGAAAGCCGGGCGCCACCTCTCGGGCGAACTGCGCGACTTTTTAACGGCGATAGATACGAAGCGCACCGACGCCGTTCAGGCCGCTAACAAGGTCTTGAAATTACTAGAGGTTGATAGAGGTCCGCCCCGCGCATCCAGATCACCTCAGTTGTTTGGCCTTCTGGGTGATGGCAGGGAACGGGCCCCCGATGCGCTGAGTGGCGCGGATCGGCAACAGATTGAAGCCGAGTTCATCGAGTGGCTTTGCTGTTCCGGGCGGGGCTATCCACGGCTCGGCAATGAAATTGACTGGCTCATCGGAGAATTGAAGGTGCCGACTGCGTCGGTTTGGAATATTCTTGACGGCTCGAGCGAACTGCAGGCCGACCTGATGAGGTTCAACGTCTTTTGCAGGGCCGTCGCCGAAGCTCGGCGATGCGGCCTTCGGCCGGAAATCGAGGACTTCCGGCAGGCTGAAAGTCAACTGGCCAACGCCCATCGTGCCGGCTCATGGAATGAGCTCCTCAATTGCAAAGGAAGTGGTTCGTCTTTCTCCAAGCGCCTGAGCATACATTGCACTCAACTTGCTCTGACCAAATGCCTTCGACGGACATCCTTGTTCGGAGCGGCTCCGTCAACGAAGCCGAGAGAGGTTTTGTTATGGTACCCCCGGTAGAAAGCCAGACTCAATCGCCAGGCAACAGCGTTTGCATGCTCTTTACTGACATTGAGGGTTCGACAAACCTGGTGGATTCTTATCCCGACCTCTATGATGAGATGCTCCTTCGGCACAATGAGTTGCTGCGCAACGCCATCCAATCCTATGGTGGCGAGGAAATAAACGTTGTTGGCGACTCTGTTTTCGCACTCTTTCCTGGCTCCGCCCAAGGGGTTCAGGCAGCGATTGACGCCCAACTTGCTCTCAAGAAAGAAGAATGGGCTCAAGGATGCAAGCCATTGGTCCGGATGGGTCTGCATTCCGGAACTGTGAGAAGACATGATGTAACCGTGACCGGAATAGAGGTGCATCGTGCGGCTCGTATTGCATCGGTGGCACATGGAGGTCAGATCGTCATTTCGAACGTCGTCCGCGATGAGCTGGCAGAAGGCCTCATCGGAGCGACCGTAGAAGTGCGCGATCTCGGATTCCATCGCCTCAAGGACCTTCGATATCCTGAAGCGCTGTTCGATCTGGTGGTCCCGGGACTACCAAGCGAATTTGCACCTATCTCATCGATCGGCGCGAATCGCACCAATCTCCCGTCCGATTTGCCGGTTCTCTACGGTCGGGGCCTGGAATTAGCCCGGCTAAATCAAATACTAGCGGATAAACAGAGCCGTATTGTTACGCTGACAGGCGCCGGCGGCGTGGGCAAGACAAGCTTGGCGATCCGCGCTGGCAGATCAGCGCTAAGCTTCTTTTCACGGGGCGTGTTTTTCGTACAGTTGAGAGAAATTGACAATCCGGATCTGATCGGTTCGGAAATCTGCAAGGCCATAGGCCTGCAGGAGGTGCCCGGTATCTCCGCCATCGAAACGGTGTGCAACTCGCTGGGTGGCGCTGAGGTGTTGTTGATATTCGACACTTTCGAGCATTTGGTCGAAGCTGCGCCGGTCATAAATGCCATTCGCAAAACATGTCCGGCGACCACCGTTCTGAGCACCAGTCGCGAGCCCCTCAAATTGCGCTCGGAGACGGAATTCGTCGTGCCTCCCCTCAGCGTACCGGACGAAGGGGAGGGCTTCGACCGGATTCTCGAGAATCCATCCGTGCAGCTCTTTGAGAAGTTCGCACGCCGCGAACGACCGGACTTCAGCTTGGGAGATGACACACTGGGGCCGGTATCCAGAATATGCCGGAGACTTGACGGGCTACCACTGGCGCTTGAACTGGCAGCCTCGCATGTAGGGCTCCTCAGTGTAGCGGAGCTGGAGGACCGTCTTCAATACAGTATGCAAGACCTTCGAAGCAAGGCGCGGGATAGTGATCCTCGTCACCGTACCCTTCGTCTGATGATCGGATGGAGCGACCATCTCCTGACGGAAAGCCAGCGCCGGGTTTTTTATGCATCGGCCGTCTTTAACGGCGGCTTCGATCTTCGTGCCGTCGTATCCTTGTTCGAGGACGAGATCGATGTCGTTGACCAGGTAGAAGCTCTTCTGGACAAAAGCCTATTGTTCAGAACGACAGCTCTGGGCCATCCGCGTCTCAACATGCTGGACACGGTTCGCGATTATGCGCTCGACAAGCTGCGCGGGTCGGGCGAGTACGAAACTATCCGTGACCGTCAGGCGGACCATTTTACCGAGCTTGTTCTGTCAGCCGCGCCAAACGTGATGAGGTTCAATCAGCGCGATTCTGTCGAGCACCTGATGCAAGAGTCTGGGAACATTCGGGTGGCACTCGAATGGCGGATGAGGCAATCCAGCGCCCTTCAATCCGCCAAGCTCATCGAGGCGCTGACGTGGCTTTGGATATCGAGGGGCCAGTTTTCGGAAGCGAGAACATGGTCGGACAAAGCTTTGCAACACGCGCGGACCACAGGTGAACCAGAGCCGCGGGCGCGAATTTTGAACTCAGCCGCCTTGATCCGGTACATGTCTGGTGAGCCTGAAACAGCGCGCGAAAGCGGCGTTGAAAGTCACCGTATCTACTCCGAGCTGGGGAACAAGGCCGGAATTGCGAGTGCCGGGATTATTGCCGGCATTGCCAAAGCCACCTCGGGTGACCCTGACGCAGGCGGCGCTTTGATCGTGGAATCACTCGAACTGGCGAAGCTCATCGGCGACGACCATGGAACCGTGCTTGCGCTTATTGCAATTGGGGAAGGAACACGCGCCGAAGGGGACGAGGCTGCTGCCGAAGCCTACTATCTTGATGCCCTCAAACTGCTCGACAAACTGGGTGACACCTATTGGCATGGCCACCTATTGCAGAACCTCGCCCATTTCAGACTGCACAGCAGCGATTGGAGGAACGCTGCGGCGTTCGCCGGCCGGGCCCTGGCTATCGGCGAGAGATATGACTACCCGATGGTAGTGAACCTCGCTGTCGCAGCGATAAGCGGAGTGCTCGCAGCGAAAGAGGATTGGGACGGTGCTGCAGAAATCATCGGGGCAGTGAATGGTCGTCTTGCTCGGCTGGGAGTCCGGTTTGAGCCGACAGACGACGCCGATTTTCAAAGGATCGTGTCTGCGGTTCGCAAGGCATCAGGAAACAAACGATTCGCCCGTGTAAGCGGAAAAGGGGCTAAGCGCCAATGGGAGCAAATACTTTCGTCATGCCGCGCTGCCGTTGCAAGTTAGGCGCTATTGTAGGATCGTCTCTCGAATGGCGACCCCGTCCGGTCAACTGTTCTAGATGCGGCGCGGAAGTGCAAGTCTCAGTGCTATCAGGCCCCGCAACCAGATCATAAAAAAAGCCCGCAAGACAGCAATGTCCGCGGGCTTTTTGACGTTCTGAACCGCTGACCTTGCCCCCAAGTTTTATCCGGTTTTGAGTTCGCTCCAGCGGTTTTTGGTTGCTGCATTTGCGGCGGTAGCGACGGGTTGCGGTGCGGAGCCATTTCGGCTGCGCAGCACCGCATCACGTCGCGGGTTGACGGTCTGAGCGAACTCGGCAGGTGTCAGCCAGCCGAGGCCAGAGTGCGGTCGGTGATCGTTGTAGTCGCTGCGCCAGGTTGAAAGCGCTGATCGAGCATGGGCCAGTGACGAGAAGAGGGTTTCATATTTCAACGGGGCAAGGTCAGCCGCAAGTATCCCGATATCGAACTGCATATCTCCAGCGGCCCGACCGGCGACATCATTCGTGGACTGAAAACGGCCAGATCAATCTCGGCTTCATCCGGCCGGTCGAAAACATCGGCTGTTTGCGTTTCTTCTCGATCGCGCACGAGCGTTACCTGCTGGCGGTGGAAAAAAACCAATGCGCTGCTTGCCCGCAGGTGTCCACCGGGCGGCCGCTCACGCTGGCCCTCCTGCGGCAATTTTTTACCCGTCAAGCCGTGCGAGAACAGGCTCTCGCAGCGCGGCTGCCTGAACCTGTTACGCTCATATTTCTTTGGGCGTTTGGCTTGCAGGCCAGTCCATCAAAACTTCGTCTGACCCCATCGGTTCATTGCTCGTGTTACCAAAGGACAGAAGTTGTCGCGCTCGAACGAGATCACGCGGCAACGTCCTCCGAATGCCGAGTTGAAGAATGGACCTTTCGAAAATCAAAACCCTGATCGACTTTGTCGGGCGATCAAACGTCACGGAATTGACCGTGACCGAGAAGGGCATAACCGTCCGGATCTTTCGAGAGCGGGGCAGCGAGAGCGTCTCCGGCCAATCCACCGTTGCCTCTCCTCACGGTGCTCGGCCAGTTGGCGTGGCTGGGGACTCCCAAGCGTCCGGTGCATTGTCCACCGTCACGTCGCCGATCTTCGGAGTGCTCCATGTCGCGCCCGCTCCCGGCGAGGCCGCCTTCATCAAAGAAGGTGACGAAGTCGAAGAGGGCCAGACACTCTTCATCATCGAGGCGATGAAGGTTTTGAACCGGATCGCTGCGCCCCGTGCCGGCCGTATCACCCGTATCCTAGTGGCGGATGCAACCGAGGTTGAGGCCGGCCAACTGCTTGCGGAGATCGCGTGATGCAGGATCGGCCCGACCAGTCACAACGTCGCTTCGACACGGTTCTCATCGCCAATCGCGGCGAGATCGCGCTCAGGATCCAGCGCGCCTGTCACGCACTCGGGCTTAAGACCGTGGCCGTATGTTCGGAAGCTGACCGCGATGCGCTCTATGGCCAGAGTGCGGACGTGTTGCTTTGTATTGGCCCCGCAGCTGCAACGAAGAGCTATCTCAACAAGGACGCGCTTCTGCTTGCGGCTCGGCTTTCCGGCGCTGGAGCAGTTCACCCGGGTTACGGGTTCCTGTCTGAAAACGCCGCCTTCAGTGCGGCGGTCGAGGAGGCGGGTCTCGTCTTTGTCGGGCCAGATGCATCGGCAATCGCAACGATGGGTGACAAGATCGCGGCAAAAAGCGCGATGATGGCCGCTGGCGTTCCCTGCGTACCCGGTCCTGACCAGGAACTGCCAAACGACCCGGCGGCGATCCGCAAAATCGCGACTGAGATTGGCTACCCCGTGATCATCAAGGCCGCCGGTGGTGGCGGCGGACGCGGCATGCGGGTCGTGGCGAACGAGACGGCGCTCGAGGAAGCCGTCACACTCACGCGCGAAGAGGCGCGCAAGGCTTTCGGTTCGCCGGCGCTTTACATGGAGAAGTTTCTCCAGCATCCAAGGCATATCGAAATCCAGGTGCTGTGCGACACGCATGGCAATGCGGTCTGGCTCGGCCACCGCGATTGCTCCATGCAACGCCGTCACCAGAAGGTAGTGGAGGAGGCGCCGGCACCCGGCATTGCAGACGACCTTATTGATGCGGTCGGCAGCGCCTGCGTCGCGGCTTGCAAACAGATCGGCTACCGTGGCGTCGGAACCTTCGAATTCCTGTACGAGGGTGGCGCATTCTATTTCATCGAAATGAACACCCGCCTCCAGGTCGAACACCCGGTCACGGAGATGACGAGCGGGGTCGACATCGTCCAGGCGCAGCTCAAGGTGGCGCTCGGCGAGACGCTGACGATTGCGCAGGAGAACATCCGCTGCGTTGGCCACTCCATCGAGTGCCGCATTAATGCGGAGGATCCGACGACGTTCATGCCTTCCGCCGGCGTCATCACCGGGCTGAGACTTCCAAGTGGTGTGGGAATTCGTGTCGATTCGCACGTCTTCGAAGGCTACCGGATCTCACCCTACTACGACTCGCTCGTCGCCAAGCTGATCGTTCACGGCGAAACGCGCGCCGAGGCGATCGCGAGAATGCGCGGGGCGCTTGCCGAGCTAAGCATCGAGGGCATCGCCACCAACCTTCCTTTGCTTCGCACTCTCCTTGAGGATCAAGGGTTCGCGCGCGGTGAAACGGACATCCACTACCTGGAAAAGTGGTTGAAGGAACGGAGCGCGGCATGAGCCAGGTGGATTTCACGGACCCCGCCACGATCGCTGAGCTGACAGCGGCTCTCGAAGCCGCCGGCGTCGACGGTCTTGAGATCGAACGCCCGACCCAAGGTGTTCGTATTCTCCTTGCACGCGGACGGTCGCCTATTGTCGGTCGCACGGCCGAAGATCGGTCCGCCGTTGTTCCTGCATCGTTCGTGGCCGTGAAGGCGCCGATGGCGGGTGAATTCCTGTCGCACGACATCTCGCGGTCCGCCGCGCCGGAAGATCACCCGCAAGAGGTGGAGAGCGGCGACGTGATCGGCTTCGTGAAAGTCGGCCCGATCCTGCTTCCGCTTGCCGCACCTGCTTCCGGCCAGATCGTACGGCATGTGGCAGAGCATGGCGCGATCGTCGGCTTCGGCGACCCTCTCTTTGAAATCGAGCCTCGATCATGAACGCTTCGCTTGCCATGCCCACGTCCTCGCCGGCAGCTCTGCAATTGACCCGTGTCGGCGCGCGGGTCTCAGCGATCGGAGCCCGCGCCTTCCTTCTTGAAGCGTTGGGCGAGTTCGACCTCGCGTCGCAGCGTCGCATCTGGGCTTTGTCGCGGGCCGTCGAGGCGTGGGAGGATCTCTCCGAGATCGTTCCGGGGATGACGAATCTTCTCGTGATCTTCAAGGACATCCCCGAGGATCCGGAACCGGTCGTCACACGTATCATGGAAGCCTGGGAGGGTGCTCAGAGCATCGACCTTGACGGCAAGACGATCGAGATCGACGTCTGCTACGGCGGCGAACATGCGACGGATCTTGCCGCACTTTGCGACCGCTCCGGTCTCAGCGACCGGGAAGTCGTCCGCATCCATTACGAGGCGACGTATCGGGTCTTCGCCGTGGGGAGCGCTCCCGGATTCGGCTATCTGCACGGGCTTGACCCCCGCATCTACATGCCACGCAAGACCGTTCCCTCGATCAACATGGCCAGGGGATGTGTGACGATCGGCGGCATGCAGACGGGTGTTGCCGTTTTGACCGGTCCGAACGGCTGGAATTCGATCGGCTTTGCCGAACTGCAGATGTTCGACCCGTCGTCGCCAACGCCGGCCATCATGGCGCCGGGCGATACGGTGCGCTTCGTGCCTGTAAGGGTGGAACTATGATCGAGGTTATCGAGACCGGCCCGTTCAACACCGTCCAGGATCTCGGCCGTCCTGGCTACAGGAAGATCGGGGTCACCGCGAGCGGAGCCATGGATCCCCTAGGCCTCAAGCTTGGTAATCTGCTCGTCGGTAACGCACCCGGGGCTGCCGCCATCGAGGTTCAGACCTTTCCTTTCCGGCTTCGTTTTACCGGTGCGGTCGTTTTCACAGTGGCGGGCGCGGACTGTGGCGCCGGCCTCGACGGGCATCCGCTCCTGGCCTTGTGCACCTATGTTGCCGATAAGGGCCAGGTGCTTGACCTTGGCCAGCCCCGGACTGGGGCACGCGCTTATGTTTGTGTCGCAGGCGGCGTTGATGTCGAACCGGTCATGGGCTCGCGCAGCACGTCGTTGCGCGGTGCGTTCGGCGGCAACGACGGCAGATACCTGCGGGTAGGGGACACGCTCTCACTTTGTGCCGCGACAGATGGACATCGGGCGCGTGCCGGTATTTCCGTCGTGGATCCTGCGTTCGCTCTTTCTGACCACCTGCCGGTTTCCGATGACGGGTCTCTGCTAATCCGTGCATTGCCAGCCGGCGAGCACGATCTCTTTGGAAACGACGCGGACCGTTTCTGGACTGAGACCTGGAAGATCTCTTCGAAGAGCGACCGTACCGGTTATCGCCTCTCCGGAGAGCCGATCAGGCCGACGACGCCCGTCGAGATGCGCTCACATGGCGTAGTCCCCGGCGTGGTTCAGGTCCCGCCGGGCGGTGAGCCGATCGTTCAGATGAGCGATGCCAATACCGCTGGCGGCTACCCGAAGATCGCCGGCGTCATTGATGCCGATCTCTGGCGTCTGGGTCAGGCGCGCATCGGCAGCCGTTTGAGATTTGTCCGGGCGACGCATCGCGAAGCACTCGATGTCGAAAGGGCGATGGCGCGCTTTCTCGAGGATGTCCGTGTCACTTCGGCGATGGTGACCCGGGCTCTGAACATCATGGCCTGACGACAATCTGTCGGCCAAGAGGAGTGATCAATGAAGATCGATCTGAATTCCGATATGGGCGAAGGCTTCGGGCCCTATCGGCTCTGTGACGACGAAGCGATGATGAAGGTCGTGTCCTCGGCCAACATCGCCTGCGGTTTCCATGGGGGCGATCCGGACACGATGGCGCGCATGGTCCGCCTTGCAAAGGCGAATGGTGTTGGCATCGGAGCACATCCGGGCCTGCCGGATCGCGCGGGCTTCGGCCGCCGCGAACTGCCGTACCAGGCCGACGAATTGCGTCAGCAGATGCTCTACCAGCTCGGGGCGCTGATCGCGATTGCGCGTAGCGAGGGACAACGCGTGTCCCATTTCAGCTTTCATGCCGCCATGGGCAACATGGTCAGCCGGGATCCCAATCTTGCAGATCTGATGATGGACGCAATCCGGGCGGTGGATAGCGAACTGATCGTCTTTGCCATGCCCGGCAGCGAAATCGAGGCCGCCGCCAAACGAGCCCATTTGAAGACCCTCGCTCTTTTTCTCGCCGACCGCGCCTACGATGCGAGCGGTCGCCTTGTCGCGCGAGGCGAGCCGGGAGCCCTGGTCAAGGAAGAGGCAGCCGTTCGCGTCCGCGTGCGCCGGTTTCTGGTCGAAGGAACCGTGAAGACCATCGACGGTGCCACGATTGCCGTTCCCGCCCGATCGATCCTCGTCCACAGCGACACGCCTGGATCCCTGGAGCTTGCCAGGATCGTCCGCAGCGAAGTCGAGGCCGCCGGCGGCGTGCTCGCACCGGCCGCCGAGGTCGTGTGACAGGCCTGCTCGGCCTCCAGCTCAATTCGTCCACCACTCGAAAGAAGAGATCATGCCTGCTACCGCCGACCGATTGAAGAACGTCGCCGTTTCCGCTTCCGCGGCGATGACCCAGCGCGCAAGAGAGCTTGCCGCCCGTGGAGTGAAGGTCATAAGCCTATCCTCGGGCGAACCTGATTTTCCAACGCCCGATCATGCGATTAAAGCGGCCCATGCCGCCGCCCTTGCCGGCGATACGAAATATCCGCCAATGGACGGCACTGCGGCGCTGAAGGCGGCGATTGCGCGCAAGTTCAAGCGCGACAACAATCTCGACTATGAACCGAGCCAGATCGTGGTTTCCGGCGGCGGCAAGCAGGTGATTTTCAATGCGATCCTCGCCACCTGCAATCCCGGCGACGAAGTGGTCATCCCAACCCCGTCCTGGGTGAGCTACGCCGACATCGTCAAGCTCGCTGGCGGAGTGCCGGTTCCGGTTTCATGCCCGGAACAGACGGGCTTCAAATTGCGCGCCGAGGATCTCAATGCCGCGATCACACCCCGCACCAAGTGGCTCATTCTCAATTTTCCGAACAACCCGACGGGTGCCGCGTGTTCGCGTGACGAAATGGCTGCGATCGCCGAGGTCATGCTGCGCCATCCCCATGTGTGGATCCTGACCGACGACATCTACGAGCATCTCGTCTACGGCGACTTCGAGTTCTGTACCATCGCCGAGGTCGAGCCGCGGCTTTACGATCGTGTGCTGACCATGAACGGTGTCTCCAAGGCCTACGCGATGACCGGCTGGCGGCTTGGCTTCTGCGGCGGGCCGAAAGACCTGATCTCGGCGATCAGCAACGTCAACGGCCAGAACAGCGGTGGCATTTCAACGCTGACGCAGGCAGCGGCGGTCGCAGCACTCGACGGCCCTCAGGACCTTCTTCGCGAGCGGGCAAGAATCTACAGAGCCCGCCGGGATTTCGTTTTGAAGAAGCTTGCGGAGATCGAAGGTCTGCGGTGCCATCAACCGGATGGAGCCTTTTACATCTTTCCGAACATCGCCGGGCTCATCGGCAAGACGACCAAGGGCGGCCGACAGATCGAGACTGACGTGGACTTCGTTACGGCATTGATCGACGAACACCACGTGGCAACGGTCCAGGGTGCGGCCTACGGAATGAGCCCCTATTTCCGCATTTCCTATGCAACGAGCATGGAGCAACTCGCCGAAGGCTGCGCTCGCATCGCCGAGTTCTGCGCCGAGATGAGATAGACGGCAGAAGGGCTATCAGTAACTACGGTTTGAGCCTGGCGGTGAGCTCGAGAAGGATATCCTTCACGGCTGCCGCCGGCTCCGAAAGCGGGGTGTGATCGGAGACGCAGAGCGAAAGCGTCTCCTCGATCCTCGGCGTCACCACGCGGCATATCAACGGTTCACTTGTTTCTTTCACGATCCGGTCAGCGATTGCCTTGGGCATGATTGTTGCCCCAAGGCCTCCGGCAACCGCATGGGCAAGCGTTCGCACGATCTCCACCTCACCGACAACCTTGAGATTGGTGCGCGTCCGAGTGAAGGCCGTGTCGACGGCACGACGCACGAAATTGTACGCAGGCGGCAGCAGGAATGGGAGGCCGTCGAGGGCCGCGACCGGGACCGGCTTGTCGCCATCCTCGATCGCAAAATCCCGGTGAGCGACGAGAAAGAACTCTTCGCTAAGTAACGGCTCGAAGCGGACCCCCTTGATCGGTCCCGTCCCATGCAGGAGCGCCATCTCCAGGCGGCCGTTCATGATCATCTGGCTGTAGGTCTGGCCGACACTTTCGGTCAGATGCAAAAGAATGCCCGGATGACGTTTTCTGGTTTCTGCTAGAAGGTCGCCAGAAAGCGTTGCAGCGCTACTGAACGGCACAAGACCCACGGAGACACGGCCGGCGAGAGAGTTGCCCGCGGCCGCCGCGTCGGCTTGGGCCTGCTCCATCTGCCGCAGGATGATCTGAGCGTGGCGATACACCGCATGACCGGCATCGGTCATGCTCACGCCCTGTTGGCTGCGGATCAGGAGCTTCTGTCCGAAGTGATCTTCAAGTGCCGCAAGCTGCTGGCTGAGTGCGGGCTGGGCAACGTGAAGGATGTCAGCGGCGCGCGTGATGCTGCCGCTGTCGACGATGACAATGAAGGATTTTAGGCGCCTGATGTCCATGGCCCGCGCGGATCATTTCTAAGTTTTTTAGCATGTTACAAGCTGGATGCCGTTTTGCAACCGCGCGGGCCCGCGGTTTGCCGGTAAGGACGCCGTCACGCGTGAGCGCGGAGGGCGCCAGAGTGCCCGTGAGCAGGGGTCCGTCGGGCTCCATAAGGCTTGCTTATTGCTCCAGAGATAATCGGTCTTAGGCAAGCCCTCAAAGCTTCGCTAGGGTTATCAAAACAAAGGGGAGCGCGATGCCGTTTTCAGATTACAAGACCGCTTTGGTGACAGGAGCATCCTCCGGAATCGGTGCTGCCGTGGTGGAGCGATTTTGCCGTGAAGGTCTCGAGGTCCATGCCGTCGCTCGCAGTCTGGATGCGCTTCAACAGCTCGCCCAACGCACCGGCTGCGTGCCGCATGCCATCGACGTCACCGATCGCGACGCGCTTTCGGCACTTGCCAAGGAGGTCGAATTCGACATCCTCGTCAACAATGCCGGTGTCGATCGCCCCAAAAAGTTCCTGGAGGCCGACGACGGCGACATCGACCTGCTCGTGGATGTGAACCTCCGTGCAGTATTGCACCTTTGCCGAATGGTCGTGCCCGGAATGGTCAAGCGCGATCGCGGCCATGTCATCAATATATCGTCGATTGCGGGCGCCTATAATTTCGGCGGAAACTCGACCTATCATGCCACCAAAGCAGGCGTCAGCATGCTGTCGAACCAGCTGCGCATCGACGCTTTCGGAAAGCGGGTGAGGGTGACGGAGATTTGCCCCGGCCGGGTCGCGACCGACATCTTCGCCCATGTCCACGGCGACGACCCATCTATTCGGGAGCGCTTCATCGATGGCTTCGAACTGCCTCAAGCCACCGACATAGCCGAAGCCATCGCCTTTGCCGTCGCCGCACCTGTGGCCGTCAATGTCGGACACATAGAGATCACGCCCACGCTTCAGGTGATGGGTGGTCTGCAAACCGCAAAGCCGCAAGGGCCTGCTATTCCCGCGAGCCGCGCGAAAGGGACGAAGCCGTGAACGGGTTTGACCTTTCCGTGATCCTGACGAATCCGGAATTCATGTCGATGCTCGCGCACGGCATCGAGGCGACTTTCATCATCTATGTCGGCTCCTGGACACTCGCGATGTCGCTTGCGATCCTGCTGCTCGCCATACGCTTCTCGCCGCTGCCGGCCGGAGACCGGGTCGTGGCCGCCTACGTTTCCTACCATCGAAATGTCCCGACACTGGTTCAGTTGATGCTCTGGTACTTCGGCATCTTTACCCTGATGCCGGATTGGCTGACCGGCTGGCTCACCAGCCACAACGCCGAAGTCATCTTTGCGATCATTGGCCTTGGGCTTTGCCAGGCTGCCTATTTCAGCGAGGATTTGCGCTCTGGTCTGAGAGCCGTCAGTCCCGGTCAGATGGAAGCGGCGCAGGCGCTGGGGCATGGTTATCTCTCGGCCATGCGTTTCGTGATCATGCCGCAGGGCGTGCGCAACGCCTTGCCGCCGCTCATCAATCACAGCGTTTCACTCTTCAAGAACAGCAGCCTCGCGCTTGTCATCGGTGCGCCGGAACTGACGCATGCGATCAAGGAGATCGAGAACCTGAGCTTCCGCACCTTCGAAATCTATTTGATCGGGACGCTCATCTACCTCTTCATCTCCCTGCTCATCATGGCGGGCGGCGCCTATCTGTCGATGCGGGCGAACCCGGCGGTAGGAGGGCGCGCATGATCACCGACCTCATCGCCATCATCCGCGACTACTGGCTTCTGCTCCTGATCGGTCAATACCCGAACGGACCTCTGGGTGGCCTTGCAAACACGCTGATCCTTTCGGCGTTGAGCATCGGGTTTGCATTCCCCGTCAGCATCATCTTCGCGCTGGCGCGTCTTTCGAGATGGCCGCTGTTGCGCTGGCCGGTCACCGTGCTGGTCTACGTGACGCGCGGCGTGCCCCTCCTGATGCTGATCCTGTGGTGCTACTTTGTCGTGCCGCTCGTGACGGGTACCGACGTCCCGAGCTTCGTGATCATGCTGACGACGCTCGTGATTTATCAGGGCGCCTTCCTGAGCGAAGTTGTGCGGGCTGGGATTGTCTCGCTCAGCCATGGCCAGATGGATGCGGCGCGAGCGCTTGGGCACAGCTACCTCGGCGCGATGCGTTTCATCATCCTGCCGCAGGCGCTCTACAACATGATCCCGAGTATCATCTCGACCTTCGTGTCGACGATCAAGGACACGACGCTTGGCTACGTGATCAACGTGCCAGACCTGACGTTTGCCGCGAGCCAGGTGAACAACCAACTGCTGACACAGCCGTTCCAGGTGTTCCTCATTCTCGCCCTTGTCTACTACGTGCTCTGCTGGAGCCTGACCTATGTCGCTAACCGGGTGGAACGGCGCATCGCACGCCGCCGGGCGGGTACCGTCAGTGCCGCGATCGCTGAGACCACGCCGGCAACCAAGATCATAACGGAGCAGCCATGAGCACCTCAGTCATCGAGCAACGCGACCCGCAGGCAATCCGCATCTCCAATGTCTGCAAGAGCTATGGCGACTACAAGGTTCTGAAGGACATCAATGCTGAAGTCGGGCGTGGCGAGGTCGTCGTCATCTGCGGCCCGTCCGGCTCGGGAAAGTCGACGCTGATCCGGACCGTGAACCGCCTCGAAGAGATCAACAGCGGGTCCATTTCCTTCAACGGCCACGACATTCACGCCTCGATGCGCACCAAGGAACTCAATCTTTTGCGCAGCCGGATCGGTTTCGTATTCCAGAACTTCAATCTGTTTCCGCACCTGTCCGTCCTCGAAAACGTGGCGATGTCGCCGATCCGCGTGAAAGGCGTCCCAGTGGCGGAGGCGCGCGCCAGGGCTGTCAAGCTGCTCGAGCGCGTCGGTCTCGCCGACAAGCAGACGGCCTATCCGGGCCAACTGTCGGGTGGCCAGCAGCAACGCGTGGCAATTGCCCGCGCGCTGGCCATGGAGCCGCCGGTGATGCTGTTTGACGAGCCGACCAGCGCTCTTGATCCAGAAATGGTCGGCGAGGTTCTGAGCGTGATGAAGAGCCTGGCGGCTGAAGGCATGACGATGCTCTGCGTCACCCACGAAATGGGCTTTGCCCGCGATGTTGCAGATCGCATCTGGTTCATCGATGCCGGCCAGATCATCGAGACTGCGACCCCGGACGAGTTTTTCAAGAATCCGCAGCACCCGCGTGCGCAGCGTTTCCTCGCGGACTTGCGGCACTAACCAAATCAACAAAGGAGAACAGCAATGAAATGGAAATGCATCACGCTGGGCGTTGTCCTTGCCGGAGCGAGCGCCATTGCGCCCGCGAAAGCTGATCAGCTGGACAAGATCATGTCATCCAAGACCCTTCGCTGCGCCACGTTTGCCGATGTACCGCCATTTGCTGCGCCCGATCCGGCTACCCGCGAAATGGTCGGTTTCGACGTCGATCTCTGCAAGGCGATCGCTGGGGCGCTGGGTGTTGCAGCCGAAGTCAAGCCGGTGTCTGTCGAGGCACGGGTACCGGAGGTCAAACTCGGTCGGGTCGACATCACCGTCGCCAACCTCGCTTACACGCTTGGGCGTGCCGAGCAGATCGACTTCAGCGATCCGTACTACCTCGCAAAGGAAATGTTGATCGTCCCCGCCTCGGACGAGGGCAAGACCAAGGCCGATTTTGCCGGGGTGCGGATCGCGTCGGCGAAGGGTTCGACGTCCGAGCTTTCGATCAAGCTCAACAAGTCCGAGCCGCTGACTTTCCAGGACACTGCCTCCGCATACCTCGCAGTCCAGCAGGGTAAGGCGCGCGGGATGGTGGCCAACACCATGACGACGACGAAGCTCGTCAACGAATCGAAGTCGCGCGGAAAGGAAATGCGGATGATCGAGGAACCGATGCTGTTCCAGCCGATCGGTATCGGCATGCCCAAGGATCAACCAGCGCTCGTCGCCAAGGTCAACGAAGTCCTGCATAAACTCGATGCCGATGGCGAGATCAACAAGATCTGGGAAAAGTGGCTCGGCCAGGGCACCGAATACAAGATGACACGGACCGACAAGGTCGTGCCGCTCAGCGAACTGAAGTTCGATCCGATCCCGTGATTGGATAGCGGCTACCGCGCTTTCTTTCAGACAATTTCGACACTGAGGGCGGTGGGACCACTGCCGCCATCGCACCGTCACGACCTTGAGGCTCTTCATGACCCATATCAAAAACATTGCCGAACGTCCGTCAGCGCGAGACCTCGAGGCGATCTCGAAGTTCTCGCCGGCGACCATCCACGAAGCGCAGGGGCGCCGCGGGGCGCTTTCGTCCCGCCTCAAGCCCGTCGACTATCGCATGAAGCTTTGTGGTCCCGCATTTACCGTCAAATGCGCTCCACGCGACAACATCATGCTCCAGCTTGCGATCAATTACGCCCAGCCCGGCGACATCATCGTCGTGTCGGCCGGCGAATATGAGGAGGCCGGTTCGTTCGGCGACGTGCTCGCCAACGCCTGCCTCGCCAAGGGTATCGGCGGGCTTGTGACCGACACAGGTGTCCGCGACACCCTTCAGCTGCGAGAACTCGGCTTCCCGGTGTTTTCTCTGAGCGTCTGCATCAAGGGAACCGTCAAGGAGACGCTGACAGCGACCAATGACCCGATCATCGTCGGCGGCGAATTGATCAACCCGGGCGACGTCATTGTCGGCGATGCGGACGGCCTGGTCGTGGTGCGCCGGAACGAAGTCAGGGAGGTCGCAAGGCTTTCGCAGGCCCGCGAAGATGCCGAGGCCGGCTACATCGCAGCCTATAAACAAGGCAAATCCGTCATCGAAGTCAGCAACCTCGAGCCGGTTCTTAAGGCGAAGGGCCTGGTCGTCGGTCTATGATGTCAGTGCTCCCGAACAAGCGCGAGGGAGCACGAACGATATCATTCTCAAAAGGAAGCCACGATGGCACATTCACTGTTCAGTCTTGAGGGTAAGCGGGCGCTGATCACCGGTTCCTCCCAGGGCATTGGCTTCGCGCTTGCGCGGGGCCTTGCCGAGCACGGCGCATCGATCGTTCTCAATGGTCGTGACCGCGGCAAGCTCGACGATGCTGCAAGGTCGCTCCGCACTCTCGGGTACGAGGTTGCCGTCAGCGATTTTGACGTCACGGACGCGGAAGCGGTGAAGCGCGGTGTCGACGCGATAGAACACGATGTCGGCGCCATCGACATCCTCGTCAACAATGCCGGCATGCAGTTCCGCTCGCCGCTCGAGGACTTTCCCGCCGATCGCTGGGAGCAATTGCTGAAGACGAATGTTTCCAGCGTCTTCTATGTCGGCCAGGCAGTGGCCCGACACATGATCGGCCGCGGCGCGGGCAAGATCATCAATATTGCCTCGGTGCAGAGCGAGCTCGCTCGCCCGTCGATCGCCCCCTACACGGCGACCAAGGGTGCTGTCAGGAACCTCACGCGCGGCATGTGCGCCGACTGGGCGAAGTACGGCTTGCAGGTGAACGCGATCGCCCCTGGCTACTTCAAGACGCCGTTGAACCAGGCTCTGGTCGACAGTGCGGAGTTTTCCTCTTGGCTGGAAAAACGCACGCCGGCGGCGCGCTGGGGTGAGGTCGAAGAATTGGTGGGCGCCGCCGTCTTCCTGGCCAGCAACGCTTCCTCCTTTGTCAATGGACACACGCTCTATGTCGACGGCGGTATCACAACAAGCCTTTGAGGCCCGCCGCGGCTTCGGTCCGGTCGTCGTCATGGGCGTCTCGGGCTGCGGGAAATCGACGGTCGGCGAACGGCTTGCCACCTATCTGGGCGCAAGCTTCATCGAGGGCGACAGCCTGCATTCGGCGGCGAACGTCGAGAAGATGCGCAGCGGTATCCCGCTGACCGATGCCGACCGCTGGCCCTGGCTGGATGAGATCGGTGCACGGCTGGCAAGCCCGACTGCCACCGTCGTGTCGTGCTCGGCCCTGAAGCGGTCCTATCGCGAGCGGCTTCGGGATGGCGCCTGGCAGCCAGTCACCTTCGTCTTTCTGCAGGGTACCAGGGCCATGCTCGCGACACGCCTGGCGGAGCGAAAGGGCCACTACATGCCGCTGTCGCTACTCGACAGCCAACTCGCCGTTCTCGAGCTTCCCTCGGGGGAGGCGGACGTCATAACCATCGAAATCGATCAGTCGCTGGAGCGCATCGTTGCGCTGGCGATGAACACGCTGGCCATTCGTGCGGATCGCGCGGCCAATGAAGAACCCACGGGAGGAAAATGATGACGAAGCCGGAAATTCTGCTGATGGGCCCCTATCCGGATTGGGACCTGGTGGATCTCGAAGCGCGCTACGTGGTCCACAAGATCTACGAGGCCGAGGATGGAGATACGTTCCTCGCGGCGCATGGGGCCCGCGTCCGGGCGATCGCGACCCGCGGCGAACTCGGCGCATCGGCTGACCTGATCGGCAGGCTCCCCCAGGTCGAAATCGTCTCCGTCTATGGTGTCGGCTATGACGCCGTCGATCTCGCCGCCTGCCGTGATCGCGGCATTCGCGTTACCAACACCCCTGACGTCCTGACAAACGATGTTGCCGATCTCGGTGTGGCGATGATGCTCTGCCAATCGCGCGGAATGATCGGCGCCGAAAGCTGGGTCAAGGATGGCAGCTGGGCCGCCAAGGGTCTTTATCCGCTAAAGAGACGTGTCTGGGGTCAAAGGGCCGGCGTGCTCGGCCTCGGACGCATCGGTTTCGAAGTAGCCAAGCGTCTGCGCGGCTTCGACATGGACATCGCCTATAGCGACGTTTCCGAGAAGCCCTATGCGGAAGGCATGACCTTCGTCTCCGATCCGGTTGCGCTTGCGGAACGCTCCGATGTCCTGTTCGTGACGCTCGCAGCCTCCGCCGCCACGCGGCACATCGTCTCGAAGGATGTCATCGAGGCGCTTGGACCCGAGGGCATGCTGATCAACATCTCCCGCGCGTCCAACATCGACGAGGATGCCTTGCTCGATGCATTGGAAAGCGGTGCGCTCGGTTCGGCGGCGCTCGATGTCTTCGAAGGCGAACCGATGCTCAATCCGCGGTTCCTGAAGCTCGACAACGTCCTGCTGCAGCCCCACCACGCCTCCGGCACGATCGAAACCCGAAAGGCGATGGGCCGGCTCGTTCGTGAAAACCTCGCAGCGCACTTCTCCGGTGCTGCGCTCGTCACGCCTGTTGTTTGAGGTTCGCCATGAAGGCTGTCGTCATTCACGCCGCCAAGGACTTGCGGATCGAGGAACGGGAAGACCAGGTTCCGGGCTCTGGTCAAATCGAGGTTCAGATCGAGGCCGGCGGTATCTGCGGATCGGATCTCCACTATTACAACCATGGGGGCTTCGGCACGGTGCGCTTGCGCGAGCCGATGATCCTCGGCCATGAGGTCGCAGGCACGATCAGGGCGCTTGGCGAAGGCGTCTCCGGGCTTTCTGTCGGTGACCGGGTGGCCGTGTCGCCGAGCCGTCCCTGCGGGACATGCGACTATTGTCAGCGCGGCCAACAGAATCATTGCCTGAACATGCGCTTTTACGGCAGCGCCATGCCGATGCCGCATATCCAGGGCGCGTTCAGGCAACGTCTGGCTGCCGAAGCGTGGCAGTGCCATAAAGTTGCTGACGGCGTATCGATCAATGAGGCAGCACTTGCCGAGCCTTTCGCCGTCACGTTGCACGCCGTGGCGCGTGCAGGCTCACTGCTCGGAAAAAGGGTGCTCGTTACCGGCTGTGGCCCGATCGGCGCGCTCGCGATCATCGCCGCCCGTGTTCACGGCGCGCGTGAGATCGTTGCGACCGACGTCATGCATGGCGTGCTCGAAAAGGCCGAGTCCATCGGCGCCGACCGGGTGATCAACGTCGCCAGCAATCCCGATCAGCTCGCAGCCTACGCTACCAACAAAGGCTATTTCGACGTCCACTTCGAAGCCTCCGGAAATGCGCAGGCTGTGCGTTCTGGCCTCGAAGTTCTGAAGCCTCGGTCGGTACTGGTGCAACTCGGCCTTGGAGGTGACGTTTCCATCCCGCAGAACCTGGTGGTGGCGAAGGAGATCGAGATGCGAGGGACATTCCGGTTCCATGAGGAGTTTGGCCTGGCCGTTGATCTCATCAATGCGGGACGTGTCGACCTCAAGCCGCTTCTCACTGGCGTCTTCCCGCTCGAGGAGGCGGTGACTGCCTTTGAGACCGCCGGCGACCGCAATCGCTCCATGAAGGTGCAGTTGAGCTTCTGAGCGATCAGGACAGGAGATTTGCAATGTCACAGGCGGAAATCGGCCTTATCGGTCTCGGCGTCATGGGCTCGAACCTGGCGCTCAACATCGCTGAAAAAGGCAACAAGATCGCGGTCTTCAACCGCACCGTCGAGGCGACGCACAAATTCTACGCGGAAGCCGGCGCGCTTCAGGGCCAGATCGTGCCCTGCGACACCATCGAGGAGTTCGTCGCCGCCATCCGCCCGCCGCGCCCGATCATCATCATGATCAAGGCCGGCGAGCCGGTCGACCAGCAGATGGAAATCCTCAAGCCCTACCTCGCCAAGGGCGACATCCTGATCGATGCCGGCAACGCCAACTTCCGCGACACGATGCGCCGCTTCGACGCGCTGAAGGGGTCGGACCTGACCTTCATCGGCATGGGCGTTTCCGGCGGTGAAGAGGGCGCGCGCCACGGCCCGTCGATCATGGTCGGCGGCACGGAAGACTCCTACAGGCGCGTCGAGACGGTGCTGACCTCGATCGC